>QHXL01000394.1:5056-8850 GCA_003222935.1 Acidobacteriota bacterium | reverse complement strand
AACGCACACCCACGCTCCCAATCTCCCGAGTAAGCAATGAGCAGGCCCATGAAGGCTGCGGTAGCTCCATCCATTGGGTTGAGTGATACGGCGCGCTCCGCGGCTACGCGGAACGCATGGGTCTCTTTGCGAAAAAATAGAGCCTGGGCCAAAGCGTAGTACGGCAACGAGTGAAGCGGCGCTGCCTGCACAGCAGTGCGCGCTGCTGTCAGTGCTTTATCGAGCGAGTCCGGTTGGTGAATGTGCCAATGCCCGTACTCATCTGCGTAAATTACCGACAACATGGCCCAACAGTCGCCGTTGGCAGGAGCTTCCTGGACCGCGCGTTCGAGGCAGCTGCGAACTTCGGCAAGTTCTGCTGGAGTAAATCGTTCGTTGTAGCCAAAGCTACGCAGCAAGGCCTCATACGGGCTTAACTGATCAGGCGCTTTCTTTCGCACGACGTCACTCATACTGCGTGGCAGTGCGCCATGCATATCAGCGACACTGGAAACAATCTTCGGCACAAGCTCGTCCTGCACGGCAAAGATCTCTTCAGAACGAAATGGACGATCGTAAGTCTCGGCCCACACGTGTGCCCCGGTAGTCGCATCAACCAGTTGAACCGACACGCGCAACACCGAACCCGCCTGACGCAAACTCCCCTCAAGCACATAACGCGCGCCAAGCTGCTTACCAACGTCACGCACGTCAGCGCTCTCGCTCGTAAAACGCAAGGTGGAGCTACGTGCGATGACTCGAAGATACGAAAAGCGCGATAACCCGGTCAGGATGTCTCCCGAAAGGCCTTCTGCCAGAGCTTCGATGTCGGAATTGGAACCCCGGTATTTGAACGGCAACACAGCCACCCGAAATTCTTCTTCTTCCCTGGAGGCCTTTGGTGTGTCAGCAACAATGCGAATTGGCAGGGTGTTGCTGGAGCCGTATTTCTCTATCTCCTGCAAAGCCTGCACAACTTCAGTCGCTGTCGGACGACTGTTAGCGTCCTTCTCAAGCATTCGGAGAATCAGATCATCAAGTGCAACAGGCAGCTGAGACTTTACACTCGCGATCGACTTCGGTACTTGCGAGGTGATCGCATGCAGGTAACCAATCATCGTCTCAGATTTGAAAGGATGACGACCTGTCGCGAGCTCATACAAAACAATTCCAAGCGCAAACACATCCGAGGCAGATCCGGCAGTTTGTCCCGTTGCTTGTTCCGGAGACATGTAAGCAAGCGTGCCCATGACAGTGCCTGGCGTTGTTTGTTGAGCAAGAGTCATTGCTTCGGGATCGCTCGACGTGGTTGGAAGCAGACGGGCCAATCCGAAGTCCAACATCTTCAGGTAGCCATCATCGCGCACCATGATGTTGTCGGGCTTGATGTCGCGATGTGTGATCCCGGCCGCGTGTGCCGTGCTCAAGGCCCGCGCCATCTGCGTACCGAGAGTGAACAAGGTTTCGAGCGAATTATCTTTCGCGATGACAGAACGCAATGTAGACCCCGCAACAAACTCCATGACTATGAAGCGACCACACTCACATTCACCTATGTCGTACACCGCGATGATGTTTGGATGATTCAGAGCCGATGCAGCTTTGGCTTCAAGTGTGAAGCGGCGAACACGTTCAGAGTCTTCGGTGAATTCAGCCGGGAGAAGTTTGAGCGCGACCTTGCGACCGAGCCGTGTATCTTCTGCCAGCCACACCTCACCCATTCCGCCCGCGCCGAGTTTCGACACGATGCGATAGTGGGAAATGACCGAGTTGGAGAGGAGTGATTGGCTCAAGGTCTACCCCTTCTCCGCGGCATACCAGAGCACTGCGAAGAAATGGCAGGTCGTACCAGCAATTACAAACAGGTGCCAGATGAAGTGATTGTAGCGGAGGCCTTTTGCGCCAAAAAACAGCAGACCACTGGTGTACGCAACTCCACCGGCTAAAATCAGCAGGATGCCGGGTAAAGGAACAAGCTGCAAGATCGGCTTGACTGCCACCAACGCCAGCCAGCCCATCAGAAGATATAGAACGATCGAAATCCAGATGTGCCGCGTGCCGATGATTGCTTTCATCGTTACTCCGGCTACAGCCAGGACCCAGACGATGACGAGCAGTGTCCAGCCCCATGGACCGCGAAGGACACCGAGAGTGAAGGGAGTGTAGGTGCCGGCGATGAGCAGGAAGATCGCACTGTGATCGAACAAGCGGAAGAAGTGCTTGGCTCGCGCGTGCGTCAGCGAGTGATAGAAGGTCGAGGCGAAATACAGGAGTACGGTCGTTCCACCAAACACACTGACACCAACCAGGAAGTGAATGCTACCGACGGCCATAGCCGTAACTATGAGCACCGGCACCATGGCAATTGCTAACAACAGACCTATCCCATGACTGATGCTGTTTGCGATCTCTTCATTCATTCCGTGTCCCACAGTTTTGCGGTCTCCACCGAGTATGCGGATTCAGGTCTAATCATTAAACCCAGGTTATTTCGTTCCTGGAAGAGCGCAATTTAACTCATTACCTAGTAGTGCCGTAATTTGGAATCTCTGTGATGACTCTGTGCCCTCTGTGTCTCTGTGGTTGACTAAGTTGCTGGGCTAGAATTCACCACAGACACACAGAGGGCACAGAGAAAACCCAAAATAGAGGACCGTCCATTCCGTAATCAGTAGATCTTTATTCAATCTCGCTCAACTCTAATATGACAGAAGTCACATCCCGTGTTCGCGTGGGATTGCCGACGCTGGCCCTTCAGGCTGGAGTAGCAATGTCTCCACTGGAACACCGTTTTTAAACTTCTCAAGCAGTGCATCCGGATCGATATCCACTCCAATAGGATTCATTGCGAACACCTCACTTTGCATGTAGGCGTGTGCCTCCGCCGCATTTGCACAGCAATCAACCTGGAACTCCATCCGATTGCCGTCAGGATCGCGGTAATAAACCGAAAGCGTTACGCCATGGTGCACGCGCCAGTAAGGCGTGATGCCGAGCTGTTTCAAGCGGTCGTACGTTTCGAGTAACTGGCCGAGATTCGCATACGTGTAACCAACGTGATTGACACCAAGTTTGTTAGCAGCGTCAGTCTCAACACCGTCAGGGCTCATTACTGACATGTTCGCGAATGCAAAACGATGATGCTCGTCATCGTAGGTAAGAAATGCAAAAGCGGGATTCTTGTATTGAACCTTAGTTTCGAAGACTGCTTCGTACCAGGTCAACATTTCGTCAAAGCGTCTCGTCATGTAAACCACATGGGATAACTTCATCGGGGGTGCCATTAGTTTCGTCTCCTTAAGCGTTGTCTACCTATCAAATCGTTAGAGGCGGCCCTCTATGAGATTTAACGTAAAAAGGAGTCCGGAAGGGTCACTGGATTCAGTCATTCCTTCTTGATTCGTGAACCACTCTCAAACTTCAGTTTCTCGGAGGTCGTCAGCGCTTCCCAACGCTGTTTCACTTCGAGGATCAATTCCGTGAAGCGTGAATCGAAGCGTACGTTAACAAGAAACGGATCATTGTTCGCGAGATATGGGTAATTGATGAAGCCCTGATCGACCGCGGCCCGCAGCCACTTCATTGCGGTATCACTATTTCCCAGCAGCGAGTAGCCGTCGGCAAGGAACAGCGCAAGATATTCCGTCCACGACGATGCTTTTTCCAACTGCGGCGTAACATGTATGGCCGCTCCTTCGGCATCTCCCTGCAAGGCTCTGCTTAGAAAGAAACTCAATGAACCATAGGCGGTTCCTGCCAACGCAGCGCCCTCTTCGTCAAAGAGATTAATTGCTTCCGCACGCTTAGTCGCGATC
>QHXL01000394.1:0-4994 GCA_003222935.1 Acidobacteriota bacterium | reverse complement strand
TTACCCCGATCCGTTAGTTGGAGTATTCGTCGCGCTGCTTTCATGGACTCTTCGAGTCGACCGGCGTTGAAGTGTCTCCATGCTGCTTGGGCCCAATTTAGTGGGTGAAGCGGATCCAGGCGCAGTGACTCCACATACACCGGCCGCGCCGACTCGGTTAACTCCTGACCAGCGCTGGTGAGATGACGAATCAACTCGTTCACGACCATGGAATCACCGGGCCGTTGTTCGTGAGCGGTTCGCAGATCACGCAACGTAATTTCAATGTCGCCGCGTTTGGCCGCGACTAATCCTCTAAGGAAGACGCCAACCCAATTCTTTGGATCCTGCTCGAGTGCTTTAGTAGCGTAGGCGTCTGCCTCGTTCAGATACTGCACATCGGGGCGAATTGAGAAGTTGAGGTAATACCAGGAGACTAACCCTCTCGTGGCGAGCAGTAGAGGGTTCTCTCCGATAAGCGATAGTCCGGAGTCAACAAGTTTCTGCGCGCGATCAAGACCCTCGGCCGTAAAGAGAAAGATTTCGTGACGTGCGCGCATGTAACAGTCGTAGGCAGCAGCGTTATCAATCGGACGCTCGGTGAGCACCTCCGTTTCAGCGTCGGTCAACCGCAGCTGAAGTGCGTTCACGATTTTTTGCGAAATCTCTTCCTGGAAACCAAACACGTTCGCTACGGTCCCGGAAAACTTCTCGCTCCAGAGCGGTGTATCACTGGCAACCTCGATGAGTTCTGCGTTAATGCGCAAATCATCAGCCACTTTTCGGACTGATCCTGACACGACGTGTGTCACACTCAATTCCTTCGCGATCGAAAGCGTATCCTTTGATGTTCCTTTGAACGTCATTGAAGAATTCCGAGAGATAACCCTGAGCGCCTTAATCACGGAAAGGTCGCTGATGATTTCTTCCGTAAGACCATCGCTGAAGTATTCGTTGTCAGCGTCGGGACTGCGATTGACGAACGGCAAAACTACGATTGAGGGGCGACTGAAGGACCCAGGACTCGAAAACGTTGTCGCCTCGTCGCCGCTTCTCCGCGTCGCACCGTCTTCAGCAATCTCCAAACCTGCCTTTCGCAGTCCGTCAATCAAGTGCTCACGTAACTCAGTACGAAACCACTTCTTTAGCTCGGCGTAGATTGTCGAACTGAACTCCGGTCGCAGTTTGAGCAAATCGCGCACGGCTTTACTGGCGGTTTCATCGTCTCCGAGTTGTCCGGCAGCCGCAGCAATGCCCACATGCATACCCCAGTGGCCCGGCAAATTTGCTTTGACGATTGAGTTCAGCGCTTCCCGGTAATCACGCCGTCGTTGATACGCATGAAAATAGTCTGCATACCAGAACCAACCTGGATGATTTGGATTGATCTCTTTCGCCCGTGTGGCGAGCGAGAGGCCGCGTTCCGAATCACCGACGTAGGTTAGTAATTCACCCATGAAAGCGAGTGAATGTGCGTCCATCGGATTGAGCGCAACCGCCCGCTCCGCAGCGTTACGAAAACTCTGAAAATCTTTTTGGAAGAAACGAGCCTGGGCCAGGCTGAAGTAGGGGCCGCCATTGTCCCAAGGTTGAGTGCATCATGATGAAGGTTGAACCCCTGTCCGTAGTCTTGATGATGTAACAAAGCCAACATGGCCCACGCATCCGCATTACCCGGTGCTTTCTCGACGGCTATTTCCAGGCATGATCGAGCAGCGATGAGTTCTTCGGCAGTGACTAGATCGAAATAGCGGAAACTGCGCAGTACAGCCTCGTAAGGGCTTAACTCTTCGGGGTTTCGGCTGCACGCAACTTCACTCATGCTTCGCGGAAGGACGCCGTTTGCGTCAGCTAGCGTAGAAACGATCCTTGGCACCAGGTCATCCTGGAGCGCGAATATTTCCTCGACGCGGAATTGGCGATCATACGTCTCGGCCCACAGGTGAGCTCCGCTGCTTGAGTCGATGAGTTGGACTGAGACTCGTAACGACGAACCGGCAACTCGAAGACTCCCTTCCATGACGTAACGCGCGCCAAGTGTCTTACCCACTGCGCGCACGTCATCTGTTTCGTTTGCGTATCGCAGCGTGGAACTGCGCGAGATCACTCGCAGGTAAGAGAAGCGAGACAGTCCAGTAATTATCTCTTCTGACAATCCTTCAGCGAGAGTTGCGATGTCCGCGTTTGAGCCGGTGAACTTGAATGGAAGAACTGCCACCCAGAATCCCGCATCCGTTCGCTTCTCAACTGACGAATCGACTGTGTGCGATGAGATTTTCGCTTCGCTAACGATCTCGAGTCCCGCCTTACGCAGCCCTTCAAGCAAGTGCTCAGTGAGATCCTCAGCAAACCACTTTCCTAATAGTCCTCCTGCATGTGGGCCGAAGTCGGGTTTTAGCTTGTGCAATTCTCGTAAAGCCGCATACGCACGCTCCTGTTCGCCGAGTTGCGCATAAGCTGCAGCCGAGATGGCGTGTGTGTAGAAGTAACCCGGCATGTTTACTTTCAGCGCGATTTCAAGTGCGGCGCGATAATCACGTCTGCGGTAGGCGTCGTAACAAGAGGGGAGGTAATACCATCCCGGATGGTTTGGGTTGAGCTGCTTTGCCCGTTCAGTAACTGGTAAGCCGGACTCCCAGTCACCTGAATAGGCGATCATTAACCCGATGAATGCCACGATGGACGCATCCATGGGGTTAAGCGCCAGGGCCCGGTCGGCCTCGGGGCGAAAGGCGCGAAAATCTTTCTGAAAGAACAAAACAACTGCGAGCGAGTAGTGTGCAACATGATTGTTTGGCGCCGCGGCCACGGCACGTTGCGCAGCAACGAGGGCGCGACCAAGTGGATCAGGCCTCAGGTTGTAACCATGCGCGTACTCATGCCAGTACTGATTACAAAGCGCTGACAGGCAATCGCTGTGGTTGGGTGCGACCTCAATTGCTGCTTCGAGTATGTCCCTAACTTCCGCATGCTCTTCTTCCGTTATGCGTTCACGGTAACCAAACGAACGCAACACAGCTTCATGAGCAGAGTATTCACCAGGTCTTCTGCCACGAAGTGATTCACTAATACTATGGACCAACGCACCGTATTGATCCGCCACGGTTGAGACGATCCGCGGGACAAGTTCGTCCTGCAATGCAAAAAGAGCATCGGAGTTGAATGAACGATCGTAGGTTTCAGCCCACAAATGTGCGCCGCTACTCGTATCGACGAGTTGCACTGACACACGTAACGTCGATCCTACCAGGCGCAGAGCCCCTTCCATGACGTAACGCGCGCCGAGTTCTTTGCCGACGTTGCGAATGTCAGACGCCTCACCGCTGAATCTAAGGGTAGACGTGCGTGCGATGACTCGTAGATACGAGAAGCGCGACAAGCCAGTGACGATATCGTCGGATAGACCTTCGGCTAACGCCTCGAGGTCAGCATTTGAACCGCGATATTTGAATGGCAGGAGTGCAATCCAGAATCCTTCGTCGGCACGTGCGGCGCCCGAATCAATTGGCGCTCCGGAAATTGGGTTTGGCGATGTTGTCGTCGACGGAATCAACACCGTCTTTTCTTCAGTCTGCTTGTTCAGAGGAGACTTGCGATCAAGCTCAGCTTCAAATTCGATACGCCTTTGCAGATACTTCAGCTCGACAACGACTTCATTAATTGACTCGTAACGCGCTTCAAGCATCTTGCCGAGCATCCTGCCGACTATCCGTACGAGGTCTGGCGGTTCGACGTTTAGCGGGTCGGGATCCTTGTGCAGAATATTCGCGAGCGTGTCGGTCATCGTCTCGCCGCGGAATGGTTGTCGACCACTGAGCATCTCGTAGATCACGACGCCAAGACTCCAGACATCAGTCCGTGCATCGACCGCTTTACCACGCGCCTGCTGCGGCGACATGTAAGCCACGGTACCAATGATCATCCCCGGCTGAGTTTCGGACTGTACTCGCGTCTCACTCTCCGGATCGCTTGAGCCACCCGTAAGTTTGGCCAGACCGAAGTCGAGCACCTTCACCAAACCATCGGCACGCACCATGACATTTTCCGGTTTGATATCGCGATGGATGATGCCGGCCTGGTGAGCAGCATTGAGTGCGGCGCCAATCTGACAGGCGGTCTCCAGACTCTCGACGATCGACATCGGACCACTCTGCATCACCTCTCTCAGCGTCTTACCGGCAATGAATTCGGTGGCGATGTAGTGTTGACTGCTGTCTTCGCCGATTTCGTGGATGGTGAGAATGTTCGGGTGATTCAGCGCTGAGACTGACTTCGCTTCCCTAACAAACCGGCTCATGCGACTTTCGTCGTCGGCAAAATCAGTGGGGAGAATTTTCAGTGCGACTTTGCGATCAAGCTTAGTGTCCTGGGCAAGATAAACTTCACCCATCCCGCCTTCGCCGATTTTCGAGACGACGCGGTAGTGAGAGATCTGTGAATTTGAGGGAAGCCGCTCGCTCATTCTGGGATCGCGAGTCTGCTCTCAATAACTAATCAGTCTTAGTAATTAAGGAATGCAGTGAATTCTGGTGCCGAATCACACGCCGGATTGGACATGCCAGGAAAGCGTTAACAGGGCTGGTCTTGCTGAAATAATGGCAGCCTAATGTTCCGAACCGGTACTTAGCGCATTTTAACCGACCCACCCCAATCGCGCTATCCGCATGTCTTTAAACCTAAATCTTTAATGGCGCCTTCGAACCAAAGGAGTTCCTTTGCTGGGACCGCACGCGTCCCCGCGTGCCCTCCTTAGCCACCAGAACGCCTGAAGCTTAGACGGGCACGCGGGGACGCGCGCGCTCCCAGCACTAGCGTTCACTTTAGTGCTAAAGATATACTGCCCGCGCTTTAACACCTCACCTTAGAAAGTTGAATAACCTCACATGTCTCTCAAAGACGATCCTCATAAAGATCTACTACGCGAAGCAGGTTGGCACACTCGCGGCTATTTGCCTCACTTCGATGGTCAACCAACTCCTCAAACAGTCACTTTTCATCTTGGAGACGCAGTCCCG
>QHXL01000393.1:4909-5219 GCA_003222935.1 Acidobacteriota bacterium | reverse complement strand
AACGTCGATCTGAAGAAGCGCTTTGCGAATCACTTCCAGTTCCTGGCGTCGTACACATGGTCACACTCGATTGATGATTCGTCCGACCTCCAGACTCTCTTATTGCCGCAGGACAATCGAAACTTCGGAGCCGAACGATCTGATTCGCTTTTTGACCAGAGACACCGCTTCGTCTTTAGTTCTGTCATCTCCTTTCCGGTTTCGTGGAATTCTGGTGATACCTTCCACAGGTTCCTGTCGAACTTTACAGTGGCGCCAATTTTCGAATTCTCAGCCGGCCGACCGTTCAATATCCTGAGTAACCAGGACA
>QHXL01000393.1:0-4762 GCA_003222935.1 Acidobacteriota bacterium | reverse complement strand
TGGGGCGACTCATAACTTCATGTCCTTGGATTTGCGAGTCGCGAAGATGATCCCATGGGGAGAAAGGGTTCGGTTTGAGTTGATTGCTGAAGGCTTCAACCTATTCAACCGTTTCAACGAGGCCGCGGCATCACCGTTCATAGACGACGTGAAAGCCTTTAACCAACGGGCAGAAAACGGTCGTTATTACAGCCGCTCAACTGCATCGTATGATCCGAGACAGTTCCAATTCGGCTTGAAGATTAATTTCTAGCTTTAAGTCAAACTAGAACAGAGGGCGATCAGCATAAGTTGGTCGCCCTTCCTAATGTCCGATATGCTTCAGAGGCCCTTCAGCTTGTCGTGACTTGATCTAGTGCGATCTTAGCGGTAATCGCGATCACGACAAGACGCAAGCATATCGGACACTAAGCAAACCTTCCGCGAATCCCTGCATCCGAAGGGATGTCTCTCGTAAACCCGGAGTCTGAGCTTTCAAACCGAACCCTCTCCCGAATACAATCGCTAACCATCATGATGAGATCTACCCTTATCCGACAATTCCTGGGCGTTCTTGCCGTCTTATTACTGGCCACCCCTGTGTTTGCGGGCCAGAGCACGCGGCCACGCCGTACCGGCAGACAGACGCAAAAATCGACCTCCACAACGGCTGAAAAGCCCACCTCGGATCCATTACTGCGCCCTGCCCCAGTTAATTCGCCGACTGCCAAGAGTTCTGGCCCCAACGATCCGCTCCTGACGGTAAAGCCTGTCAACCCGGTAGCGAACACAGTCGCGCCTGCTGATACTCAACATGCTTATCTCCTATTGGAGCAAAAACAGTTTGGGGCTGCGGCAAAGGAAGCTAAGGAACTTGCTGCTTCCCATCCGAATGATCCGGAAGCCTGGAAGATCGCAGGGTTCGCTGAGTTGAACCTGAAACAGTATGCAGACGCGGCGAAGGATCTCGAAAAGGCAGTTAACCCCTAATACCGAGAGCGCACTGGGCCAGGCCTACGTTCTTTCGGAAAACTATCAGGATGCGTTGCCATATCTTGTTGCGGCAACTGATCGCGCTAGTGCTCAACCAGACGCGACGATGATCTACTACAGAGGAATCGCCGAGTACAAAACGGGAAAGGTCGCGGATGCCGAGAAGAGCTTTAACACCGTAATCAAACTAAATCCGAAAGACGGAATTTCACTTTTTTACCTGGGTCAGATTGGACTGGCAAAGAACGATTTAGATGGCGCCATCGCATCACTGAATCGCGCAACGGTAAACGACACGCGACTCGTCGGCGCGTGGACTTTGTTGACCTCAGCCTATCTGCGTCGTGCCGCAACTAGTTCGGATCCTGCCAAGGCCGATGCCGATTATTTGAATGCAGTGCGCGCGGGCGAAGGATTGATCAAGGTCCGCACCGATGCTGAAGCTGTAACGTTGTTTGGTCAGGCATTGATTGGAGCCAAACAGTATGCGCGTGCGGCGTCCGCACTCGAGACCGCTTCAACGCGCCAGGATGCCACGGGGATCACGTTCTATTTGTTGGGAGTCGCGCATTCGCGTGCGACCAATTTTCCGAAGGCAGTTGCGGCATTGGAAAATGCTGCTAAGAAGTCGCCTGACGACGTGAACGTTTATCGAGAGCTTGGTTACGCTTACGAAGTGACGAAGCAATATGCGAAAGCGCTCAGCGCATATCAGCGAGGGGCTGCTGTAGCTCCGGCCGATGCTGACTTTAAAGAGTCGATTGAGCGTGTGAAGCCTTTTGCGAAACCGTAAGGGAAGTGCTTTGGACTTAGTGCTTTGATCTTTGTACGTTTTTCCTCGTCGATCCTATGAGCACTGAGAAGATCCAAAACAAAGTACCGAGATCAAAGTACGAAGATCAAACGCATAGAACATGTCTCCCAATCGCCCAGGTAGCATGGCTGCGACGGCAAGGGCTTTCGCGACCTACTCGCTAGTTCCTTATTTGGGAATTTTGTTTTGTCCAGGGGCGGTATTAGTTGGTGCTATCGGTTTGCTGCAGTCTTACCGTTCGACTGTTTCTGGTAATTCAAACCGAACTGTTTGCTATGTGAGCGTAATCGTCGGGCTACTTGTTCTTTTCGTTCAGTTGTTTCTTTGGTGGATTCTCTATAAAGTGCCTGACTGGTCGAAGGGAATCAGCTGACTCAGGAAAACTTCTTCTCTCCCGAAGACAACCTGACCAAGGCCCCGACGCGTCTCTTAATCGTCGGCTCACCTCAAGAGTCTAGTAGGTCCCAAACAAGGAGAAAGTACATGAGAGTAATTTTTAGTCTGCTCGTCCTGGGAGCTTTATTCACAGGAGCCTATGCCCAACGTCCTCGCGAGGTGGAAGCCGAGCCGGCCCAGAAGACCGCCACGAGACCTGCGCCCGCCGCCGTAAAGGCGAAATATGAAGGCGGAGTCTTTGGGTATACAAAAACGATGGAGGGAACGCTTACGCTCGACGACGCGAATAGTCAGTTACTCTTTCAGGACAAGAAATCAGCGAAGCAAGTTCACATCCCCTATTCTGCAATTACTTCGGCGTTCGCCGACACGCAGAAAAAACAACCGAAAGCAGCAACCATCGCCTCGGCTGTGCCAATAATTTTCACAATGCCGGCGCAATTTATTAAGACCAAAGTTCGTTATCTCACGTTGCAATACAACGATGCTGACTCACAGCAGCAAGGTATAACGAGCTTTAAGTTGGAGAATGCAGAGGTGCTGAATTCAGTGCTGGTTTCGTTAGCTGAGAAGACGGGAATGACTCAGCGCGGTGACATCTACGTCAAGAAGAAAGACGTCAGCCAGTTGAACCAGTAAAGCAGTGACGTTTACAAGAGGAACCACGTCGAGGCGCGCGGCATAATGCCGCGCGTTTTTGTTTGTGGGGAAGAATGGCCGCGCTACAGATGCCTCACTAAAAAAAGTGCAAGTTGGGAAGGGGGCAGAGCGGCGCGACACGAGGTACTTGATGCGCCGCTTGCCCCATTCCCAATGTGTGCTTTTCTAGCAGAAGTACTTGATGCGTTCATGTCGCACCTCTCATTACTTGGGTCCAACAAATACACCAATCTCAGAAAGCGCCGGGGTGGCAGCGGCCTTTGTAATCCTCACGCGAATCTTTGTAGTCGTTATCGCTTCATTTCTAGATAGATGACAATTGCCAATACTGGTACCGCGAGTGAACTCTCGCCACCCGCCGTCTCTCCATTCGTCGATAGCAAACGACTCAACGCGCTGACCAAGTGGCAGAAACTCTCGCAAGCGTACGACGTTGAATGTCGTGGGCGTTTTGAAGTCCACAATTAATTCCGGCGTCAATACGCCATCGTCCGTTGTCCAATACGTCGATCGGGAAAGGTCGATTAAGTTCGCCGTGGAGAACTGTCGAGCTGGCTTTCGAGTATTACTTGCCACGACAACTGCTTTGCGGGCCAAGTCTACTTTAAACGTCTGATCAAGTTGACGCCGAAAATCCAAAAGCGATTTCACATCAGCCGAATGTATCTGACCGCGACGATCGACAGGCAGGTTCAAATGAAACGACGCGCCGCGGCCGACCGATGCAAAATAAAGGTCAACCAGGTTCTTTGCAGATCGCACCTTGTTGTCTTCCTTTTCATGGTAGAACCAGCCGGGTCGGATCGAAACATCGCACTCAGCAGGTAACCAATCCGTTCCTGGTCTATCACCACTGTTCAGACGTTTCTCATCAGCGCGACCTGGTGCGAAGTCCGCACGGTTCAGTGTGGCCCAGCAAGTTTCACCAGCCACACCGCGTTCGTTGCCAACCCAGCGTACGTCTGGGCCTGCGTCGCTGAAGATGCTAGCGCCGGGTTGAAGCTTTCGAATCAGCGCCCAGGTTGCGGACCAGTCGTAGTACGTCTCGCGATCGATATGACGTGTTTCGCGAGCCCCGCCGTAATAACCATCACCGCCATTTGCCCCGTCCAGGAACACCTCGAAGATTGGTCCATAGTTCGTTAACAACTCGCGAAGCTGATTTCGGTAGTAAGTGATGTATTCAGGCTTGCCGTAGTCTTTGTGATTGCGATCCCATGGCGAAAGATAGATTCCAAACTTCAACCCGTATCGACGACAGGCGTTCGAGATCTCCCGAACTACGTCGCCTTTTCCGTTACGCCAGGCGGAGTTTTTTACAGAGTGTTCGGTGTATTTCGACGGCCACACACAAAATCCATCGTGATGCTTGGCGGTCAGGATGAGACCTTTCATACCCGCCGCTTTCGCTGTACGCACAATCTGATCGGCATCAAAGTCTGTCGGATTAAAAATGTCGGGCGACTCATCGCCGTAGCCCCGCTCTTTGTCAGTGAAGGTATTTACGGTGAAGTGAAGAAAGCCGTAGAACTCCATTTCATGCCATTGAAGTTGACGTGCTGTGGGTACCGGGCCGTAAGGTGTTGGTGATTGAACGGTCCTGTTCTGTGAAAAGGAGAGTGATGGCGAAAGTGCGGTGATAATCAAACAAAGAGAAATTAGTAAACGCATCATCTTCAAGGTCAGGACATTAACAAAGTACGAGTTGGGAAGGGGGGCAAGCGGCGCATCAAGAACCTCTCTGGAAAAGTGCAAGTTGGGAAGGGGGCAAGCGGCGCTAACGAGACCTTTGATTAGTGGTCCGAGCGCGCCCCCGCTGACGCTCATTTGAAGCACCATGATCCTTAACCAGAATCCCGGCAAGTTAATCTGCTGCACTCCAAATGGATCAATCGACCACTGGTACCTACCGAGTCTCTT
>QHXL01000014.1 GCA_003222935.1 Acidobacteriota bacterium | reverse complement strand
AGGTTATGCAATCGCAGATGTGCTCAGCGGGAAGACTAACCCTTCAGGGAAATTAGCCACTACGTTTCCCATGACTTACTCCGATGTGCCTTCGGCGAAGACTTTTCCGGGGAAGGAATTACCAGAAAAGCCCAATCTCGTCTCGGGTCCCTTTGCAGGCAAACGATCGGAAGCCACGTACGAAGAAGGAATTTACGTCGGCTATCGCTACTACCAGACGTTTGGCGTCAAGCCTGCTTATGACTTTGGATACGGTCTCTCGTATACAACTTTTTCTTACGTCAAATTGAGCCTGAACCCAAAGACGCTTCAAAACAAAGTGGCGATAAGTGTGACGGTGCAAAACACAGGCAAGGTGCGAGGCAAGGAAGTGGTCCAGCTTTATGTCAGCGCGCCTCAACGAAGATTAAAGAAGCCGATATACGAGTTAAGAGCATTCGCTAAAACGAAATTGTTGGGCCCGGGAGATTGGCAGAGGATTGATTTCACACTCGAAGCAAAAGATCTTGCCTCATTTGATACTGCGAGTTCTTCATGGATTGCTGAAGCCGGCACTTACTCGATCAAGATTGGTGCGTCGCCCTCAAATGTCATCACCTCAGCAACGTTCACTGTCCCGAGAGACCGTATCGTCGAGAAGTCCCGAAGGCTCTTAGTACCAACCGCAGCTTTGAGAGAGATTGAGCCATCTAAGTGACGCTTTGACGACTAGTGTTTCATGGTGCTGGGAGCGCAGGCGTCCCCGCCTGCTGGATTGAACTGAAGCGCGATCGAGCTAAACACGACCCGGCAGGCGAGGAGGCCGGTGACACTGGAGACCGTAGCTGCTTCCATCTTGCTAGTATGATCGACATCCTCGTCATGCTTGATGCCACAAGTAATATCGCTACCGCGAGCTGGTACTCACTCCATTCCACTAAAGTCCGAGTTTTGCAACCAGCTCTCTCAAGCTAATTAAACCGGAAGACGCGCGTTACGCCGGGCACGATTGTCACCGCCGAATCTCGCATCACCAAGCTCTCTATTGACCTTTGGGAATTGGTTTGGCCGTTTTCTCGTTAATGGCTCCCATTGCAATCTGCGTCCCCACAATTAAGGCCGCCGCCTCTTTCTCGCTGACCTGGTCTGTCTTGCCAAACGTGCTGACTTTCTGCTGAAAAGTTTCGAGTTGTTTGACGGCGACTCCGGGCTGCTGTCTTTTCAGTGCAGACAGCGCTGCATCAAGCGTTGCTGACATCGACATCATGTGCCCGGATCGGCAGAGCCCGAACGTTATCCTGCAGCAAGTTGATCGCCAGCGTCGGCTCGACCTGGACGAAGCGGGAGACACTCGCCGAATCATTCGATGGATCATTGTCAGCCGGGTGAGACACGCGCGCGCGGTTTACGACGATGCTACCGGCAACGGTGAAGAGGACGCGCACCTGGAAGTGAAACACGGCAGTCCCACCAGGCGGCATCGGTCCAGTAACCTCGCAGCGGACGCCAAGTCCACCAAGTTGTACACATCCATCGCCAACAGACCACAGCAGGAAACCGCTGGGCAACGTGTCAACCACGACGGCAGTTTGGCCAAACATATCCGCGTCGGTGTCACCAACATTGGTCACGGTCAATGTGTAAGTTTGGATGCCACCGACGAAAAAGACCGACTCTTCAGCAGTCTTGGTTAAGGCGAGGTTGGGATGGCGCACTCTGGCAACATTGTTCCCAGCATCGTTGGTCGGGTTGTAGTCGCCATTGGAAGACACCGTCGCAGCGTTCAGTACTTCGTTGGGAGCATTGGCGGCAATGCTAACGGTGAGCGCGATCTTAGTTTCTTCACCCGCGGCGAGCGGCGAAACACGGCGGCATTCCACTTCCGATCCGACTGCTCCGCAGGTCCAGTCGGCGGCGGTCGCTGAGACGTACGTCAACGAGGGCGGTAGCACATCCCGTACGGTGACGCCGCCTGTTTCTGCGGTGGCCCCGAGGCCGAGATTACGCACATATAGCGCGTAAGTGCCGGTACTTCCTGCGAAGAAGTCTCCAACCTGCGTGTTTCTGATCATCAAGTCGGGCGGATGGTTGAGAAGAGTCGTGACGCCGCTTGTAGTGCGGTTGACACTAGCAACATCAAGGCGGCCATCCCGATTGAAATCTCCGAGCGCTGCGATTGTGTCAGTACCCAAAGAGAAGGGATTAGGTAATGCGAATAAACCAAGACCAATGCTCGGAATGATCTCCCAATCGTGGTCCGGCGCGACCACATAACTAAGGATGTCTGGCCAGCCATCCAGATTTACATCTCCGACCACAAGTTCGCTCGTACCGATCCCCTCGAGGAATATCGTCGACAAGAACGTCCCGCCCAGGTTGTAGTGGACCATCACACCGCGGTCAGAAGCGATAATATCCGGCATTCGATCGCGGTTGATGTCAGCGATGACCATTTCCCCGTTCAAACCGGGCGGCGCGGCAATGACGGTAGAGTCGGAAAGTTGAAACGTGCCATCACCGTTACCGCGCACAACACGCAACTGTGGAGTGCCTCCGCCACTGAACGCGTCCACATGCTCGTAAAAGACAAGATCAGTTGCGCCGTCGCGGTCCATGTCGGCGAGTCCGATGGCCGTTACATCAATGTGATCGTCGGGCTGCGGAGCGGGCGGCTCAGAAGCTGAAACATCGAAACCTCCATCCGGCCTGCCGAGCAGCACGCGAAAACGCAACTGGCGCTTGACGTTGTCGTTGATAACCAGATCGAGGCGTCCGTCACCGTTCAAGTCTCCAGCCCCTGCCACTTGGAGATAAGGCAGAAATTTCCGGAGCGGGGCAGAGAATGCGCCGCCAGCTTGGCCGAGAAGCACAGCGATGTGCGATCGATCGGGACTGCACACCAACATCACGTCGCAGCTGGTGTCGGGATCATTGAGCGCCGCCACAATATCGACACGACCGTCGCCGTTGACGTCGCCGGTAAAGATGTCTTTTATATCTGGATTGTCAAAGGGATCGCCGGGGGGAAGACCGATGAAGTAACGAGTGGGGGCTCTAAACCGACCGTTACCGGTGCCACGAAAAACCGAGATGGTGCGGTCACTTAAAAAATCGTCCCTGGCGGTGATCAAATCCATCCGCGTGTCTCCGTCGACGTCCGCGGCCAGGGAGGTCGTCGCCGGGCAGCACGTGGGGAAATCAAAACGAACAAATCCCGCTGGCTGCGCGTTCGCTAATTCGCAAAGCAGCATCAGCGCGAATGCGAACTTGAGTGTGGTCAAAAAAGAAGTACGTATTGACATTCTATTTCCTCGCTTGCCGTAATCTCTGTACGCGACGGGGGATGCGACTCCAGAGCTCCCTTACAAAAGTTCTGTGCCACCTCGGAGTCGATCTTTGACTCCTCATCTGTTTACGCGAGAGTCGAGACCAAAACTCTCCACGACTTGTGAAAATATTTTGGGTAGGGTTTCGGGCGAGACTACGGATCGGTATTGCGGCGCGGTGATCGAAGAGATCTCTGCAACTTACTCAACCACAGAGACACAGAGGGCGCTGAGGTAACACGGAGATTCAAAATGGGTCATTATTTGCTACCGCTCGTAATCCGCGAGTAGTGTTCTGACCTTGGCCCATGCTGCCACTAACTTTTTCAATACTTCCGGTGCCTCACCGATATCAGCAAGTTCTCCTTGCGTCTCCAGCTCCTGGCAAAGTTGGGCCATTTCTGTCGCTCCGATGCTTGCAGATCCACCCTTCAGGCAGTGGGCCGATTCTTCAAGCTCCCGAAAAGCCCTCTGCTTAATGGCCCGGTCAATATTTGCGATGCCCGTTTCAGCGTCGGTCATGAACATTCCAATTACCTTCACGACCATCTCCTTACCATAATCCTCTTCAAGCTCTTTCAAACGAGTTGTCAGATCCTGGATAACACTCGACGACCTGTTTGTCGGCGGCAAGTGTGACGTACCCGGGATCCAGCTTACGATCTTCTCTATCAACCCCTCTTGCTGGAAAGGCTTCAGAAGAAAATCATTCATTCCCGCTCGCAAACATTTTTCTCTCTCCCCCGCGGCGGCACTGGCGGTCACTCCAATAATGGGTATCGCTCGTTTTTTATCCGCACGACGGCGGATTAGGGTGCTGGCTTTATAACCATCCATCCCCGGCATGTGGCAGTCCATCAAGATCAGTGCGTAGTCATGGCTGTCGAGCAACTCAAGAGCCTCAGCGCCGTCTTTCGCAACGTCCACCGGGTAACCGAGTTTCTCAATCTGATAACGCGCGACATCCTGATTGATAAGATTGTCCTCAACCACCAGCAACCTCGAATTGTTATCGACCTTATCCATGGCTGCATCAGCAGTGCTAGACGTGACGTAAGCCAGTGGTCTCGGTTTCAACTTTTGCATGCCGGGCAACAGGTCGTTCCTGACGTTTATTAGACACTCATAGAGTTGTGACTGCCTGACAGGTTTTGTTAGCGACGCCCGGAATCCAGCTTCAACGAGAGTTGTATCGGAAGGACGCTTACCGAAGGTCGAAAGAAGTATTAACGGTACCTGCGCGATGTTCTGCTGACCCAAAATCACGGGCCCCAAATCTAATGCATCCAATCCATTTACGTGATGGTCGATAAGTGCAACATCAAATGGCCTGCCATTCTCAGCAGCACTGTGCAAGACCAGGAGCGCGGCATCGAAGCTATCGGACTCGGTTACGTCTACAAGCCAGGTGATGAGTTGCTTATTCAGTGCTTCCCTGTTGGTCGCCTGGTCGTCAACAACCAGGGCGCGCAATCCTTGAAAGCCTGTTCGCGGGAACGACTGCGAAACGTCTCCGCCGATTTGCTTTGCAACCTGGACCGTAAACCAGAATGTTGATCCCTCATCGGAATGGCTATCTACTCCGATTTGTCCGCCCATCGCTTCAACGAGTTGCTTTGAGATAGCCAGTCCCAACCCTGAACCTCCGAACTTGCGGGCAGTTGAGCCATCCGCCTGAACGAAAGCGCTGAAGATCCGGGCCTGCACTTCGTCCGAGATTCCGATGCCGGTATCCCTGACTTCAAAATGTAAGCGAGCTTCCGACACAGTTTGTTCCAGACACTTCACAGTTAACGCCACCTCACCCTCGTGCGTGAACTTCATGGCATTGCCGAGCAGGTTAATGAGGACCTGGCGCAAGCGAGACGAATCGGCATTAAGCAGGTTCGGGACTTCTGCCTCAATGATGTAAGTGAGTTCGAGGTTCCTTGACTCTGCGAGTTCGGAAAAGAGACTTACTATTCCCTCGATGTCGAGACGCAGGTCGAAGTCGACAGCTTCGATCTGAATCTTTCCGGCTTCAATCTTTGAAAAGTCCAGGATGTCGTTAATGATGCCCAGCAAAGCGTTGGCGCTCTCACGAATGGCATCAACAAAGTGGCGCTGGTCCTCGTCGAGTTCCGTATCGACCAGCAAGCTCGCCATCCCGATAATGCCATTCATCGGCGTGCGTATCTCATGGCTCATGTTTGCCAGGAATTCAGATTTCAGTCGTGCCGATTCAAGCGCCGCATCGCGCGCGCGGTTAAGTTCTTCTTCGTACTCAACGCGGAAGGTGACATCTCGCGCCACGGCCTGCGCCGCTACTATCTGATCTCTTTCAATAATTAGTTGGACGGTTTGGCCGACCCACATTTCCGAGCCGTCTTTGCGGGTCACCGGGAAGTAGTAAAAAGTGACCGAGGTTAGTTCGTCGAATTGTCGTCGATAGAAGGCTGCGACCTTTTCGCGCCATGACGGAGACACCGTGTACAGGAAATGACGCCCCACCAACTCCTCTGGTTGGTAACCGAGGAAACGTACGACTGTTGAATTAATAAAAGTGAAGTTGCCCTCGCGGTCGGTGCGATAAATGATGTCGCCCACGTGCTGAACGAGTTGTTTGAAGCGCTCTTCGGATAGACGCAAAGCCGTCTCAGCACGTTCCTGCTGCACAGTCTTTCGTCGAATCAAAGCAAAGAGGAAAGCGAAGACAACCAGGTTTAAGACGACGCCCAAAATAGAACCAAGGAGAGCGAAGCCGGTGAGGTAACGGAGTGCGATGACCAGTACTGAAACGAGGACCAGGGCAGCAATAATGAAACCAATTCCCGCTCGATACTGAAGAGCTCTCATTTTACCGACCCTTGTGTTTCGACCTCGTCTCCGGTCGTCTCTGCTTGCCAGTCCGCATTACGTTTCATATCACCCCATCCAGGTTTACTGCCGACGATCCATCTGACCAGACCTTGAAGACCCCAGAATGAAGTGATCTGTCGGTAGCCGAAGTTCTCAGCGATGGCGGCGACGAAGAGGACAATGAGATGCCGCATCTTCGGGTAGGTATGAAATGACAGCTCCTCGAGCAGCAGCGCGCTTACAGAAAGCAACACGCCAAGCCCTACGGTAAAGAGAAAGAAAATCATCAGCGATGAAACTGAGATAAGCCCAAGAAAATAAGTGACAACTACGAAAACAAATCCGGTAATCTCAACTACCGGGTTAATCCATTCGAGAATGCTATTGAAGGGCAGTGCCACCCAGCCCAATGCACCGCTACCCCGTTTGAACAACAGGCGGCGATTGAGCGCTATGCAATCTCCCAGGCCATGCGCCCACCTGATACGCTGGCTTCGAAGTGTCTTATAGTCTTCCGGTGCTTCGGTCCAGCAAACCGGATCAGGCACGTAGCAGACGCGGTACGGCACTTTTCTTTCGATCAGCGCGAGGTGCATACGCATCACAAGTTCCATGTCTTCTCCGATGGTGGCGTGGTTGTATCCTCCGATGCTGACCACAATTTCTTTCTTAAAGACCCCGAATGCGCCGGAGATGATGAGAAGCCCATTCACCCGTGACCATCCGACCCGACCAAAAAGAAAAGAACGAAGGTATTCGATCACCTGAAACAGCGCCCACAAGTTCGTCGGTAAACCCGCTCGCTCCAAAAACCCCCCCCGTACCTGGCACCCATTGGCAATGCGAATCGTGCCGCCGCAAGCGACGGTTAGCGGGTCTTCAATAAATGGCTGCACTACCCTTTGCAAACTATCACGCTGGAGTATGGAGTCGGCATCGATCACGCAGATGAGCGGATATCGCGCCGCATTGATCGCGGCATTCAAGGCATCGGCTCGTCCTCCGTTTTCCTTATCAACCACGCGCAGGTTGGGGTAGACCGTGGAAAGATAGACTCCGCGGACCCGTGCCGTTTGAATTCTGATGCGGTAGGCCTCGGGGAAAAGCACAAGTCCAAATTCTCGCCTGAGGACTTCCACCGTCTCATCCTTCGATCCGTCATTCGCGATGACGACTTCGTATTCTGGATAACTCAGTTGTAGGAGCGATCGGATTGAACCGACGATTACTGCTGCTTCGTTGTAGGCAGGTACCACGATGCTGATCGGCAAATCGAACCCCGAAAAACTTTGTGGTAACTCGGTCATGACCCGCGATTGCATATAGCGCGGGAGAGTAAGCAGGGAAATTATGTTGAGCCCAATGTATCCGCCGTACAGCACCAGAAAATAAAGCAGGAAAAGGCATTCAACTCCAAGAATGAAATTAACTACCGTCATTGCAATTCAATCTCTGCCATCACCTGGCTGAGTATGTCTCGCGCGTACGGGTCCGCTTGGGCCGCCTGAATGGTTCTAAGCCTTGTGTCGCGCATCAAAGGCAAGCGCGACAGGGCTTGCGCCGCGCGATAACGAACCCACCATTCAGGATCCGAAAGCAGAGGCACCAACAGCTCTGCGTCGTCGGCTTCTCCCATGCGGCCAAGCGCCGCCGCGGCTTGCACGCGCACGTACCAGTCTTCGTGCTCGAGGCACTTGCTTGCGATTGGCAAGTCTTCTGCGCTCTTTAGCAGCCGCAAGCAGGCAGCGAGAACTTCCGGATCATGTGAGAAGCGAGCGATTGCGCGGGCGGCCGGAAGTGCTGAGACGTTGTAGGCCAGTTCGAGATATCGAACCAGGCGGGCCGGATCCCTGCTCTTCCCTTTGTTTACTTGCGTGCTTTCTTCAAGAGCCGCGGTCAGGGCAGCGTTGGCAATTTGATCAGAGATCACATCCGCACCGGCAGTCTGCAAAATATTCGCGACGCGAGAGGCGGGCCAGTCAGCGCGGGTCAGCAGCATCGGAATTAGTTCAGGGACTGCTTTCACAGCGTCGATCATTACCAACGCGCGCGCGGCGGTAATTGAAAGTAAGACGTCCTCACGTTGAGCGATCTTCAACAGTTCGTCCCAGGCAGCACGCTCGCCTAGCTGTCCGAGTGTCAGTATCGCGAGCAGCCGCTCACGCAAATTTCCGCGGCGCAACATGGCCAACGCAGACCGCCCAATGCTAAGTGCCGCGGCAGTCTGATTCAGATGATCCTTCGATTGATCCAGAAGCGATTCGTGGAGGTGATTCCAAAGAAATAGAAATTCCGGCAGGTCACGTCGTGCGAGCCGCGGCAGATCGGCGGTAGGTGTCTCAACTGCAGTCACGAGGATCGGCTGCCAGACTGCCAGTAACTTACGTCGTCGCCGTTCGCGCGCCAACAATGCGACGCGCATCAACAGCACAACCCCCAACAGCAGTAATGTGAGTGCGAAGAGTAAAAGCACTACGAATTCCACAATTCGCTGTGCTTCCGCTTCAGAAACGAAGAAGAAGACCAACTTGTGCGCCCCTCCTCGTGTAAGCGATTCCCTGTCGATGCCAAACAGCCACGTATGACAAGCCCCAACGGTTACTTATCCAGTGTCGACCGGTGAAACTTAGATCGAGGACGTCGGTTCTGATCAGACCAAAAGGCACACTCTCGATCTCCGTGCCAAACGCGAAGCCGGCACCGATGCTATTTCGTTCTCCGTAGTAATAATTTCCCTGGAACGCATGACTGGCGGCTGTGCCTCTGCCGTTCAAGTGCGCTACGTACAACGTATAAGCTCCGCGGTACGCTTTGTAATATTTTTCAGCGCCGAAAATGCCGATGTTTACAGTGTCAGAAGGGTGACGACTATGACGAAGACCCGCGCGCGCAACCCAACCTTTGCCCAACAAGTGCTCTACCTGACCGAAGAACGAAACAGTGGGCAGGATCTCATGATGAGGACTTCCGGAGGCTTCGAACGTCGCCATCCAGCGCTTCGATTCGCCCAACGGTTGGACCAAACCTATCATTAAATTTGGGTCGGTCGCTTGGAAGCGGCTTACCGCCGAGGCCGTCCCGTAAATCACCTGACCCGAACTGAACTTGTGACTAAGGGAGAAGTAATACGTCTCCCACGCAGGACGATTCCTGGTTAGGTCCTCGTACGACCCTCCGAATTCGATCACTGTTTCCGGATCGATCGTTTTCGTGGGTTCAGTCTTGGCTGTCCGGTCTAGTGGATCGGGCGTACCCCCAGGTTGTGGCTCAGCCGGCAGAGTCTGGGCCATCGCCTGAAGCGACATCAGCGTGATGCCTGCGCATAGAAGGATTAAACGGAAGTTCCTCATTTGACATCACGATGGCAACGAAACCCTCGTCACGAGTCGGATGCGTGCGAGCAACTCTCTCGGCCGAAATGGTTTGACGATGTAGTCGTTGGCCCCATTGTCCAATGCGCGAACTATGTCGTGCTCCTGAGATTTAGAAGTCAGCATGATGATAGGCACCCGCTTCCAGGTCGCGTGCGCACGAATCTTCGTGATCAATTCGAAACCATCAAAATAGGGCAGCATGACGTCGAGCAGGACCAGGGCGGGTGGAGACGGCAGGTTTTCTATGAAATCAACCGCCTGTCTGCCGTTCAGCGCGGTTTGCACCGAAAAGCCGCTTCGCGAGAGCATGTGCTCCAGCAGAGTGACCATTATCTGGTCGTCTTCTACGACAACCACGGTAGGCTCTAGCGGAAGCGTCTCCAAGGTTTGCTCTTCAGTACCCACGGGAGCTTTGCCTCCGCTTCAGCCTGGTTTTAAAGACTAATTCTCAGGATTACACTAGTGAGGTCGGGGATCGATTGGTACTGGCAAAAGTGACAGGTGAGAATTGGATGGGATCAAGACAATTCTCTGTGCTTTGCTCTGCGTCTCTGAGTCTCTGTGGTAAACCTTTATCGACGTGCAGCGAAACCACAGAGACTCAGAGACGCAGAGCAAGCACAGAGGTACCTTAAGAAACCCGAAACTACACATCCAGCCCTACTGACCTCATCAACTCCAACGCATTACTCTTCTGCAAGACTCCGGGGCGGAGTTGGTAGTCGAAAGTCATCTTTCCGGCTTCGAGGTGATCTTCGAAGTGAACGTTCGACGCGTGTGGGCCAAGTTCGTCGACGATTTGGGTCAAAGCGAGGTCGTGGGTAGTGATAAGTCCGATCGCGCCGCGTTCGAGAAGCCCTTTCACTACTGCTTCGGCGCCAATCTTTCGATCATGTGAGTTGGTACCGTGAAGGATCTCGTCGAGCAGGAAGAGCACTCTCAAAGCATTGTGCGCTTCTACCTTTCTTCCCCTCGTCTCCTCACTCATTTGCAACTGCGTCAGTTCAACAATCTGCCGTAGACGCGTGATCTCTGCGTAAAACTTTGAAGCTCCGGCCTGGAGTGAGTCCTGGATTCGAATCGAAGCGCCAATCTGCAAAAACGATACTCGCAAACGCTCAGCACGCACCGGTGCGCCGGCTAAGGCCAACACCGTGTTGGTTCCAACTGTGCGAAGCAACGTGCTCTTACCTGACATGTTAGATCCACTGACTATCACGAGCGACAACTCGTCAGACAATTCAATACTCGTGCGCACGTTATGGGCTGCGGCCAGTAATGGGTGGCCTATTTCTATGCCTTCGAAGCACGCTCCATCTTCCACCAGCTCAGGAAAAGGATCTGCGGGATGTTCGAACGAATAGCCGGCGAACGAGCTCAGCGCTTCAAACTCACCTACAGCAGCTAACCATTTTCCCACGGCTGGACCAGAGATTTGACGCCAGGTCTCGATGGCAATCGCACACTGCAAAGGCCACAGCAACATGAAGGCTACGGGGGCAAAGATGATATTCCGAGCTGAGTCGAGCAATTCAACGAGTCGTTTCAGTTTGGCGATCTGCTGTGACGGGGGTAAACCCTCGACATCCAATTCACCACGCAAGCGAGCCAGGTACGGACTGCTGAAGCGTTCGCGTTCCAGTCTTCGCAGCACGTCAACTAGAAGCTGTAAATCCTTACCCGGAGCGTCGACACTTCTGATGACTTCGAGCATCGGCGAACGATGTCGAAAAACAAAAAGCTGACCTACAAAGACAAAGAACAACAATGGCAGATAACCAAACCCCGCGATCCAGAGTCCCAGACCAACCATAGCCAGGAGCGCAAGCAGCCGGGCCATCCATCTGGTTGTATTTGAAATGACCCAGGGTGGTGCTGCTGCCCAGGCTGTTAACGTTTTTGCGTCAGAACCGGTGTGTATTCCTTCCGATAGCAATGCCATATCTTCACGGAGATCAAGGCAAGGTCGAAGTTCGACTACAGACTCCTGTCTTTCTCGGACGATCTCGAGTGGAGCCGGTCTTAAGAGCCAGTCGGCCAGGGTGTGTTCACCAACGCGGGTTCGCGCCGTTGAGAGAAGTTCGAAGAGTGAGCCGGTACCGAAGAGGTCGAGATCTTCAGCGTACGGATGCGAGCGCTCGAGAAAGCGTTCACCGGTTGAACCTTTCCCCACCCATCGATCATCGAGTCGATCGAGACCTTTTCGATAGAGATCCGCAGCGCGTTCACATCTACGCTTTTGATCAGTGATGCGTTGTTGTACTGGTCCAAGGACCAGAAAGCCTGTGACCGGGACCAACAACCACCAGAATGAAAGGCCGTTATAAACGAACCCTGCGAGCAACAGAAAGACTGCTACGAAGATCAGCCTAACAAGACCAATGCGTCGAAAACGTTGAAACTGACTCGCTG
The DNA here is from genome assembly GCA_003222935.1 of Acidobacteriota bacterium. GTDB lineage: Bacteria > Acidobacteriota > Blastocatellia > Pyrinomonadales > Pyrinomonadaceae > PSRF01. The sequence goes on along the minus strand of QHXL01000014.1, from coordinate 4,244 downwards.
CTTCCGCTAGTCGAGCTTCAATGCGTAAAGAATATTCAGCGCGCGGATCGATAGTTTGGTCAGGCATTAATGTCGTTTCAGGTTTTGTAGAGTATGTCCGACATGCTTTGAGAGCTTCTTGCCAAAACTCTCATTCTCCCCGTGCTTCAGCTCGGGGTACAGCCGAACTCATGCAGTGAAGTAACCGTTTCAACGGATTGCCGCCGTGAGCCGATCTCAGGTGCGGGCTCCGCTTGTTGCCCTCGTTTACTTATCATCCTGTCGCGTGCCACGTCAGTCGTCAAGAATGTCAAACCGTTGAAACGGATCCCTGAATTTAAGCGGCACCCGTACCCCGAGCTAAAGCACGGGGAGAATGGGCGTTTTGCAAGAGGCTCTTTAGCTTGTCGTGACGTGAGCCATCCAGGGTCTTAGCTGAGTATCGTCACGACAAGACAGACGCAATATCGGCCATACGACTAGTACGTCGCCACCACGATTGCGACTATCAGCGCCAGGACGAGCAGCAAAAGATATATCCCGAGCGTTTTCCACAACGGCGACTGCATCGGCCGACGCCGTCCTGGAGTATGCACCACGATTTCAACCGACTGATCGTTCACCGTAGTTTTGGCTTTTTCGATTTCGCGGTCGCCTTTCTTCGGAAAGATGAGCGAGAGCACAATCGATGCACCAATCACTGCACCAACAATACCGAGGGAAATTGTGATTGGAAACTTCCCGCCAAAAAGACCATCCAGCCAAACCATCTTCAACCCGACAAAGACAAGGACCACCCCGAGGCCATACTTGAGCATGTAGAACTTATCGGCCGCTCCCGCCAACATGAAATAGAGCGATCTAAGTCCGAGGATCGCAAAGATGTTTGAAGTGAAGACAATCAGCGGTTCGTGAGTCAACGCAAAAATCGCCGGTACCGAGTCGACCGCGAATATGATGTCAGTTGCTTCCAGAAACACCAGACACACCAGGAGCGGTGTTGCGAAAAGAACTCCCTTGCGACGCAAAAAGAAATGACTTCCCTCGCGTTCGTGGGTAACGGGAATGATTCGACGCAACAGCCTGATCATAAAATTCTTGTCAGGCTCGACCGCTTTATCTTTCGCGATGAAGATCTTTATGCCGGTCAGTATCAGGAAACCGCCAAATATCAGAACTACCCAGTGGTACCGCATGAGTGCCGCACCTAGAGCGACAAATATCGCCCGGAAGATCAAAGCTCCCAGGATGCCGTAGAAAAGTACGCGATGCTGATACCTGGCTGGAATGGCGAAGTAGCTGAACACCATCACGAAGACGAAGATGTTGTCGACGGAAAGTGATTTCTCGACCACGTAGCCGGCGAGATAAGTAAGCGCGGGTCCTGGGCAAACTTCCAGAGTGAGTAATGGTAGAGCGCGAAGTTGAAGAGTAGTGCGATGGCGATCCAGACAGCGGTCCAGATTGCCGACTCACGAAAACTTACTGCGTGTGCTTTGCGATGAAAGACTCCGAGGTCGAGGCTCAGTAGCAGGACAACAAACCCGACAAACGCGAGATAAAACCACCAGTACTCCGCGATCGGAAAAAGCTCAGCCATGATGTTCCTTTCGAGGCTGAAAGATTTCAGCCCGTCAGATCCCTCAAAAGGAAAAAACCTTTTGCGGGCCAAACTAGTAGCCGCAAAAGGTCTTGGTTATTGAGCTCTTAATGCTCTTCCCAATGGCCCGGTTGTTCTCGAAGAACAACGTGTTGACGTTACCACTGGACCCACTTCAGCGTGGGCAACCTACTCCCCTCTTCTTGGTTGTTATAGTAACTCAGCAGGAGGAGAGCACCAAGTTCCAGATCTCATTTGACAGTAATCAGTGGCCATTTTGAAAAACCGGTTACCAGATCGGTGAATCGCAGATCCTCGGAATATCGACCCGCCGTTAGAAACCAAACTTGTTCACCCTAAAAAATGGCCAGTGATTACTGTCAAATGAGATCTGGAAAATGATCCGTCCTTGCCTTCAGCTGAGTCTTCTAATCATATGCACCTGTTCGATGAAGGTCGTGAAGCCGGACGCCGTCAACAAGTCAATTACTACTTGATTCGTCTTTCTGAGATTGTGTGTCAAGCGTTTACAGTTCCCCGTCTCCATCATGAACACATGCCGTAACAAAGAGGCTGCAACAAGTTCTCCATCCCCTCGTTCGGGCGCGACTTCACATTGATACATGCTGATCTTCGCAGGCTTGCCGCTCTCGTCGAACTTCCTTTCAAAAAGTGCATAACCTGCCACGCGACGATCAGCATCGACCGCAATAACCGCCTCCCCACCACCAGCAGCGACACTCTGCCACTGACATTGCCAGGGTGAGAATTCACGGTAGAACTCCAACTTTCCGACTGCGGCAGGCATCAGTTTCGTAATGATAAAGACGGAAGACACCAAGTCTGTTGCCAGCGCATCGGATTGCAGAACAACTAACTCCTCAAGTATCTCGTAGCCGAATTTTTTATACAGCGCGATCGCCGACTCGTTTGTGCTAATCGCCTCGAGCATCGCGACGTCGACACTTTCTGCCGAGTACAAATCGAGCGCCACCTGGACCAGCATTTTGCCAACGCCTTTGCCGCGGAAGGATGGAATGACACCAGTCCCGCCATTCCAAGCGTATCTTTTACCTAAACTTTCCCGGATGCCGTTCAAAAGGAAGCCAACAGGCTGACCGTTAACAAAGGCGATGAAGGAATGCTCGGGAGAGATCCCCAGACTCATGATCCGCCGTAAGAAATCATCGAGCGACAACGTCAGGTCGATAAAATAACCATGAAATCCTTCGTTCCAAACTTGTAGTGCCGTTTGGAATGAACACATGTTCATTTTTCTGAGCTCGAGATCTTGCATATCGACATGTTACTTCTGACTCTAACAAGCTGTTAATATTCAACCCACACTCTATGAGATATCGAGAGTTTTATCCCCGACCTCCGCTCAGTCGTTTTGTCGAATGCTTCTGGACTCTCGAAGCGGGGGCGACGTCTGAACCCAGCCATCCCGAACGAATCCTTCCAGATGGATGCTCCGAACTAATTCTCAATTTCGGTTCCAGGTTTTCACAACACCAGGGTGGAAGCACAACGCGCCAGCCCCGGAATTTCCTGGTTGGGCAAATGACTGGTCCAATTTTGATCTCACCAACAGGAACAGTTGAACTTATCGGTATCCGCTTTCATCCCGGTGGAACCACTCCTTTCTTTCGCGTGCCGATGCACGAACTAACCGACCAGGTAACTGATCTTGGAAGCCTGGCAAGCGGTCTGGAACGCAGCCTGTTGGACGCCACTGTTGACTTGTTGGATATGTCAGCGCGAGTAGTAGCTGTCGAGACGTTATTAACGACACTCGTGTTGCGGTGCGGCCGCGACGCATGGGTACTCGACCTCGCGTTAAAGGTCGTCGAAAGCGGCGGACTAGTTTCGGTCGATCAACTTGCGCAAAAAGCCGGCATCAGCAGCCGACAGTTGGAGCGACGATTTCTGCGGGACGTTGGTCTTGGTCCTAAGATGCTCAGTCGGATTTTGAGATTTCAACAAGTGTTCCGGGCAGTGGAGCGATGTGACGGTGCGTGGGCTCCCGTTGCTGTTGAATGTGGCTACTATGACCAGGCACACCTGATCCGCGACTTCAATCAGTTTGCTCAACAAACTCCCGGGGTACTTTTTGCCGCACAATCATCGCTCACAGAATATTTCACCAGAAAGACACGCACGTCGGATTTTTCCAATACGACCACCCAGGCGGTTCGTTAATCTTCTCTGTGATTCCTCCGTGTCTCTGTGCCTCTGTGGTTCTATAGTCGTTCATTTGCATAACCACAGAGACTCAGAGACGCAGAGAAATCACAGAGAAGGAGCAAAACATGAAGCGAATCGTCATTGCACTCACCTGTTTGATTTTCGTATCGACCGTCAACGGGCAAGGTAAAGCATCACTTGCCGACATTTCCTGGATTGCCGGTGACTGGCAAACACCAACCGGAGAGCGAACGATTACAGAAGAACACTGGACTCAAGTGGCAGGCGCCACAATGATGGGCATGAGTCGAACTGTTGCTGGTGAGAAAACTGTTGAGTTTGATTATTTCCGCATTGAGCAACGCCCGGACGGAATTTACTACCTGGCCCATCCAAAGGCTCGATGTCCAGGAACGGATTTCAAGTTAACTAAGGCGAGCGCTACTGAAGCAGTATTTGAAAATCCGGCGCACGACTT
>QHXL01000382.1 GCA_003222935.1 Acidobacteriota bacterium | reverse complement strand
CCAGGGCGCAACCATTGTCGCTGCCGATCCAAAAGAGCATAAAGGCGGCTACGATGAACCTGAACCTAATCAATGGGACATGTACCAGGACTTCGGCCACAGCCACTGGCAGAACAGTTTGATCTGGGGGATTGGCCTGGAAAACGTGGCGATACTCGGCCCCGGATTGATCAATGGGAAAGGACTTACGCGCCGCAGCCCAAGACCGCGGCGTCCGGTTCAGACTGGCGACACTCCTACTTCCCTGGGTGGTGGACAAGCTCCTGCACAAATCCAGTCTCCACTCGGCGAAAGCGACAACCCTTCAGTGATGAATGGTCTCGGCAATAAAGCCATCTCGCTCAAACTCTGTCGGAATGTGTTGCTGCGTGATTTCTCTGTACTCAATGGCGGACACTTCGCGCTGCTTGCAACCGGAGTCGACAATCTGACGATCGACAACCTTAAAGTTGATACAAACCGGGATGCGTTCGATATCGACTCTTGCCGGAATGTTCGGATTTCCAACTGCAGTGTTAACTCCCCGAACGATGACGCTATCGTGCTCAAGAGTTCGTTTGCACTCGGCGTCGCCCGCGCAACCGAAAACGTCACCATCACTAACTGCCTGGTGAGTGGTTACGACATCGGCTCTTTACTGGATGGTTCGTACAAACGCAACGTTAAGGAAGCGCCGGACAAAGATGGACCAACCGGTCGAATCAAGCTGGGCACTGAATCAAACGGCGGATTCAAGAACATCACTATCTCAAATATTGTTTTTGATCACTGTCGAGGACTGGCGTTGGAGACGGTTGATGGCGGATTACTCGAGGACGTTGCCATCACCAATATTACGATGCGAGACGTGGTGAACTCTCCCATCTTTCTCCGGCTCGGAAGTCGCATGCGTGGACCAACCGGCACACCTGTTGGACAACTTCGTCGGATTCAGATTTCGAATGTCGTAGCCTACGACGTTGAGCCGCGGTTTGCTTCAATTATTAGCGGCACTCCCGGTCATTACATTGAGGACGTAAAGCTCAGCAACATTCGCATCTTCTATAAAGGAGGAGGTACGGCTGATCAAGCTGCCGTCTCGCCGCCGGAGAAGGAGACCAACTATCCTGAGCCTTCGATGTTTGGAACGCTCCCCGCGTACGGATTCTTTATTCGGCACGTTAAAGGGATCGAGTTGAGCGGTGTAACTGTTAGCTATCTAAAGGAAGACGCACGCCCCGCGTTTGTGCTCAATGATGTCGCTGGAGTCGACTTTGTAAACGTCACTTCGCAGATCGCGAAGAACTCGTTCAGATTCGATTTGCAAAACGTTTCTAACTTCCGCGTTACGCAAAGCAGAGGCGTTGCCGAGATGCAGTTGGACCGGGTGGAACAAAAGAAGTTCTAACGTGGCATGAATATCAGTACCGGTACGCGGTAGCGTCGGGTCCAGTTGTTAGTTGGCCCTACCATATTCAGCGTACCCGACGCTACCGCGTTACGGTACTGACCTCATGCCACTGCGATCTGGTTGGCTAAGGTTTTTTCTCAAAAGACCGGCGTAAGAACTCTATCGCCAGGGGCGCGTCGTGGGCAAAATCTTTGCTCGCAGCTTCGATACTAATTCTCTTGTCGTAACCAATCTTCGCCAGATTACGAAAGAACGAATCATAGTCATACTCTTTTGAATTCAGTGGGAACACTCGTCCTGTCGGATTCGCCATATGCAAATGTCGAATGTGATTTCGGGCAACAGAGATAATTCCAGCGTCTTCTTTCTCTTCAGCCAGGTGGTAAAAGTCGACTATTAGCTCGATATTTGGATCGTTTACTGCCTTTATTAACGCCAACCCCTCCCGGAGATTGTTGATTATATTGGTTTCCTGTTTGCGTTGGGTCTCGATGCCAATCGTTATCTTTTTAGCCCTGGCTTCAGGACCAACCCACCGGCAAAACTCCACCAACTGTTGAAGCGCCTCCTGATGCGAAAACCCTTCGGGCACTCGACGAGCTGGACCACTACCAAACACAATGACTTCGGTGCCAAGACGCGAAAGGCGATCAAGCGCCGTCCTCACGTAACGCATCTGATCATCCTTATTAACGCTGGGGCCGGTGAGAGGGATGCTCGCGGGAATGAACTGATACGCGACCGGCACCGGAAGCTGAAGCTGCTTTAGTCTTCCTACCAGGGTTTCGAAATCTGGTTCAGATAAAGCAACGATCTCCGACGTCCGGAGTTCTACATAGTCGAAGCCGGCAGCCTTCGCGGCATCAATCTCCGCCAACTTAGCGCAATAGCCCACTTGCACGCGGCTCTTACCACTGCCGGCAAAGTGTGTGGACCACATTACAGAACAGACAACCACGAACAGAAGTAGGCTTCGAACTAACACCCAAACCTTCGGTCTCGACAAACGGTCGGCGCTTTGCGTTCTTAGAGAATATTTCATAATCAGACGTGCTGGTTCTTTTGTTGCGAACCGAGACAGAGGATAATCGTGCGCGAGCGCGTATTCAATACTACACTCAGCTATCCAGGAAAGAGAGTCGTCTTGATCACGATTAGTCAGGAGGCATTCGGTAAACGCTGATGCTAAAACTTACCTCGTTCGCAAGGTTGGCCATCGTCAATACTCTTATTCTCGCTACACCTCAACCGTCACAACAACAAAACGTAATACCACAACTAGGGAAGAACAGTGTCAAAGAAGTCGTGGCGGCGATGACAACCGAGGAAAAGGTTCTGCTGCTCGTGGGAATGGGCTTCAACACGGACATTCCGGGTCTCCCGCCAGTTTCCGAGGAAGATAGAAGGTCAACGGAGAAAGTCGTGGGCGCCGCGGGACGCACTCATGCGATTCCGCGACTTGGCATTCCTTCCCTGACCTTGTCGGATGGACCAGCAGGCGTTCGTATTGAGCCAATTCGAAAAGGTGACAACTCAAAAACTTACTATGCCACCGGGTTTCCCATTTCGACCTTGATAGCGTCATCCTGGGATATTGACCTATCAAATCGCATTGGACGTGCCGTCGGTCGAGAAGCTCGTGAATACGGCATTGACATCATGTTGGCGCCGGCAATGAACATTCATCGTAATCCACTCGGTGGCAGAAACTTTGAATACTACTCTGAAGATCCGCTCATCGTCGGGAAAATGGCCGGTTCATACGTAAAGGGTGTCCAGGCCACTGGAGTCGGAACGTCCATAAAACACTTTGCCGCAAACAACCAGGAGTTCAACCGGCTGCAGTCTGACTCCGTGGTGAGCGAACGAGCGTTGCGAGAAATCTACTTGCGAGGTTTCGAGACTACAATCTCATCAACGGAACTTACGCGTCTCAAAGTCACGACTTGCTCACAACCATTCTGCGGGACGAGTGGGGCTTCAAGGGTTTTGTAATGACCGATTGGTTTGGTGGAAGCGACGCCGTTGAGCAGATGAAGGCCGGCAACGACGTGCTTATGCCTGGTTTTCTCGCTCAAACGAACGCCATAGTTAAGGCCATCGCAGCTGGAAAGCTAAGCAAACAACAGTTGGATCTCAACGTCGAACGCGTTTTGAACATTGTTCTGGAGTCCCCTGCTTTTAAGAAGATTAGTTACTCCAATCAACCGAACCTCGTCGAAAATGCGCAGATCGGTCGCGAGGCGGCCAGCGAAGGCATGGTCCTTCTGAAGAATGACGACCATGCGTTACCACTTGCCGATCCCGCTAAGGTGGCTCTGTTCGGTAACTCGTCGTATGACCTTATCGCCGGAGGTACCGGAAGTGGCGATGTGAACAAGAAATACATTGTCTCCATGGACCAGGGCCTTACAGCTGCGGGTTTTACTCTCGACGAGTCTCTGAAGAAGCGTTATGTGGAATTTATCGCCGATCAAAAAGTTAAGCGGCCCAAGACTCCCTGGTTCCTGATGCCACCGCCGGTTCCGGAGATGCCGATCGAGAAAGAGCGGCTACAGCAACTAGCGAACGAGGCGAATGTTGCCCTGGTCACAATAGGTAGAAACTCGGGTGAGTTTAAAGATCGGGCGGTGGAAAACGATTTTAACCTCTCAAATTTCGAACGCGACTTTATCGGGAACGTCTCGGAAGCCTTTCATGCCAAAGGAAAGAAGGTCGTGGTTGTGTTGAACGTCGGTGGGCCAATCGAGATGGCAAGCTGGCGTGCGCAAGTTGATGCAGTGCTACTGGCCTGGCTCCCGGGTCAGGA
>QHXL01000381.1:4391-6403 GCA_003222935.1 Acidobacteriota bacterium | reverse complement strand
ATCTTCTGGATTGCCGCTTCACCTTCGTCAGCAGTCGCGCGATAGAAGTCCATCGTCTTGCGTACTTCGAGTGCGAGAATGTCTGAAACTGTCTCGATGATCGGTTGGATAGGTCGAGCTTCAATGCCTTCGGGTATCGCCATCCCGCGCTTTACACCCTCTGCCTGTTCGTAGCTAAGACCTAGTTCTTTCTGCAGCAGACTCGTGTACTGGCTACCACCCACCTGGGCGTCGCGAGCAAACACGGAACGACTACCGTTCAGGATGTTGATGTTCATCGTCGCAGCGCCAATGTTGAGGAGCGCGACCACTTCGCCCGCTTTCGGGTCGTAGTTCACTTCGTAGCAGTTCTGAAGCGCGAAAGCATCGACGTCTATGATCACCGGTTGCTTGCCTGCCAGCTGAATCGCCTGTTTCACGTTAGCGATCTTGTCGCTCTTGCAAGCGGCCATTAATACGTGTAGCGACTCCGATGACTTGCTCGTCAACTCGTAGTCGAGGTTCACATCAGCGATGTCGAACGGAATGTGCTCTTCGGCGTGCCAGCTAAACGACTCCTGCAGTTCCTCCTGGCTCATCTGTGGAAGAACAATATTTTTGACGATGACCGAGTGGCCACTCACACCGGCCGCGACTCTCGGCGTACGAATCTGATGTTCGTTAAAAATATTGGCGATGACGTTGGACACGTTGTTGAGCTCCATGATCTGGCCATCAACAATCGTATCTGTCTGAAGGTTTTCGAAGCCCATGTTTAGGAGCTGAAGAGTGGAGCCTTTTTTGGACAGCTCAACTGCTTTTACTGAGCTTGATCCAATATCCAGACCAACAAGGTTCTTTTTACCCATGCTTTTCTTGAACATAGTTAGTTATTCCTCGCAAGGTGAGCCCGCAGTCTGTTTTGTTTCCGAAGCCGTGCACGCGCCTTCCGTGCTCGGGGCATTCGTTTCTTGACTAATTTGGCAGCGGAGCAATGATTTGAAGGTTTCAAGGTTTGAGTCCGGGGTTGTGTAAGGTGATTGGGCCCGACACCAAGCTGCGAAATCAGCGATTTAAGTGTCGACGCAGTACTGCTGGAGAAATCTGCGGAAGGATTGAAGCTCATTCGGTAACCCAGCCAAGTTGGTTACTACCAACTTCTGTAGGCTTTGCGACCTCCGCTCACGCGAAGTGTGCCTTTATCGTGCTCCTAAAGATTCAGCGGGACGATCCGCTATGAAAACCAGGTGGGCACCCCAGAAGACGACACGTACTGCCGTCAACTTGAGTGAGAGTACATTACGCTTGCCAACACTGTCAACCGCTATTTTTCATCGTTTAACTTGATACCTGAGTGAAGTTAGCCCTCGAAACAGTGGGTGCAGGTCACTGTTTCTGGAAGACGTTGGTGCCTAGTTCCAGGTTCTTTTTGAACGAAGTCAGTCAGACTGAGAGGTTTTAATCTTCGCAGTTTTTGCAGGAATTCCGAGGACCACGTGATTCTCCTCCACATCTCGTGTGACGATCCCACCCGTTCCGACGAGGGCATTCGCACCGATGCTGGTTCCTGCTAGAACCGTCGAATGATAGGTAAGGCGGACGCCGTCGCCGATCCGTGTGACAGGGGTGTAAACCTTGTGAATGTCGTAGAGGTCGTGGGTGTGGGAGTAGACGTTTGCGTAATCCGAGATGGAAACGTTATTGCCGATTTCAATGCCGCCACGGTCGTCAAGCAGGACGTGCCGGTGAACGACCACGTTGTCGCCAAACGACAAGTTATAGCCGAACGACCATTCAACATAGTGCCAGCACTTAAAATTCTTACCCACCCTGGCGAAAATCAACGGCGCAAGCATTCGACGAAAACGGTGACCCAAAAGAGAGTTCTGGCCAAGGGGCGAGCGATCGAACATTTGCCACAGCCATATAAAAGGCTTCCGCTCGGCATAACGCTCGACATCGATATCGGTGTAATACTCAGGCTCAGTCGTGACGTTACGAGGATCAAACGTGTGAACGACCGCACGGGCCGC
>QHXL01000381.1:549-4367 GCA_003222935.1 Acidobacteriota bacterium | reverse complement strand
GTAAATTTGTGCGAGCGTCTCCTGAACGACTACGTTTGGATCTTTACGACCATCGGTTAGCGCTCGTTCGAGTTCAGTCAGAAAACTGCTGAAGTCATTCTCAGCTAATGCTTGAGCAGCCAATTCACGATAGGTCATAGACGGATCCGGCGCCTTCTTTGTTCTGGCTAGTTGTCATGCGGAATGCGCTGAAAGTAACACACGACTGGAATCGTCAGCAATTGCAAAAGATTCACCGACGACCTTTCAGCTTGCTAGTGTGTTTGTCATAAAGCTACGATGCGAAGCGAATGAAGTTCCTGCGTCCGCTCCTCGTTTTTAGCTGCCTGGCCTTATTACTTATTACCGCCGCACTTTGGTGGAACCTCCCCGTCAAAGTCGACATGGCTTCGTACGCGCCGGCCGACTCGCTTATCTATCTCGAAACCAACAGCATTCCGGAAGTAAACAACGCGCTTCAGCAAAGCGACGTTTGGAAGAGTGTCTCCGCGATCATTGGGAGTCGTGAGCAGTCGCAAAGTCGTTTCGGGCCACTTGCCGCGCGCGCTGGAGTTGGACCAGTAGAAGCCGTAGTAGCTTCGCGTGCACAGGTCGCCCTCGTCGTGCTTGGCGTTGATACGACGGAAAATGCCGACCTGCTGCGCGTGAAACCAGAAGTAGCCGTCATCGTTGAAACGCACACTGCGAAGTGGCGCATGAAGAGTTCGGCAGTTGCGGGAATCAAACGTCTCGCAGAGTTTGCCTATGGTTCATCGGTGTGCACCGAGCGTAGTGCCGAGGCAGATTATGTTGAATGCTCTGAATCGACTGGTCGGCGTCAAGTTGTCGGTGCGATTGATGGCTCTGTCATTGTGGTCGGCAACTCAGTCAAAGCGGTGCAGAGTTGTTTACAAGTACGCATGGGCCAGCGACCGAGTCTGAACAGTGATCCCGAATTACAAAACTCGCGACGAAATCTTCGAGCGGAATCAGCTCTTGCCTTCGGTTATGTTTCGAAGAACAACGCGCCAAGATTGTTTTCACTCGGTGCGCCGTTGCTGATTGGAAAGGCGCCCGGCGATCAAAAGCTTGAGCAGCTCCTGGCGGAAAGCGCCGGAAAAATTTTCCAGAACATTGCCTGGAACTCCAATAGTTCATCCGGACGAATCGAAGACAAGTACCAGATCTCACTTGACCCCGCTGTGGTCAACCGGCTGGAGCCGGCTTTTGACACCGCCGCAATAGCTGAAGATTTTTGGAAAGTTATTCCCGACTCGTTTCGCGCACTTACGATCTATCGAAACAAAGAACCAGTAAAGGCGTGGTCTTCACTCGAAATGGTCGTGGCATCGAAACTCGATACCGTATCGTCAGTGATATTCGCCTCGCTTCTGCGTGCCGGGCTATCAGGTTACGGGATCGATAATCCCCGGGAGATCCTGTCAACGCTCTCGCCACCGCTCATCACCCTGCGACCAATTCTCGGTGAGGGTTCCCTGATGATCGCAAAGGTCGGGGACGCTGAAAAATTAAGGCAGGCGCTGAACAAGGAACTTCTCACGGAAGGAAAGGGACAGATCCTGGAAAGTCTAAGCGCCGAACCTGCCAGTGAAAAAGAATTCACTGCTCTGCTGGTTGATGGCTTTTTGATCATGGGAAAGACCGAGAACATCAAGGTCTACATGGCGCAGGTTCGTAATCAGGAAATCGTAACGCAGGACCATTTACGGACCTTACAACTAAGCAATCGAAACCCAGCCGCCACGATTGTCACCTACACAAATGAACGGCTTGGCCTGGCGAGTCTGATAGGCACGCTATCTTTGATAAATGGAAAGACGCTCTCTGAAAAAGAGCTCGCGGAAATCCAACAGAGCCTGCAACAAATCACTGTCTCGTCAACCGAATCAACGCTGAACTCTAATGGCATTGAACGAAAGACAGTCTCTGCGTTTGGTCAGTTTGGCACTCTCATTTCCCTGGCCCAGTCTGACAAATCAACCCCCTAATCCAGGATGAGTAACACACTCGTTATTGCGACTCACAATCGAGGTAAGGCGGCCGAGATTCACAAACTTCTCGGCGATATCCCGTGGCAACTAGTATCGCTTCAAGAGTTCAATCAAGTAGGCGTAGCTGAGGAGATTGAAGTTTCATACGCCGGAAATGCTGTATTAAAGGCACGTTACTACGCAGTGGCGACACACAACTGGGTACTTGCTGATGATTCAGGTTTGGAGGTCACGGCACTTGGCGGAGCTCCGGGCGTCTTGTCGGCCAGGTATGCCGGTGAAAACGCTTCTGACGCAGATCGTCGAGATCTACTTCTTTCCGAAATTGAAAAACAGGGTAATGTAGAAAGAAAAGCGAGGTTCGTGTGTTCAGTCGCAATTGCGGATCAAACTGGCGAGATTCGTAAACTAACTGAAGGTGTCTGCGAGGGTGCAATCGCCACCGACGCACGCGGCGACGGAGGTTTTGGCTACGATCCGATCTTCATTCCCACTGGCTATACGCAAACCTTCGGAGAACTAGCAGAAGAGATCAAAAACCAGATTAGTCATCGTGCCAAGGTGTTGCTTCAAGCCAGGGATTTTCTACTCGAGAAAAATTGGCCCGCTTGACCGAGTCAGGTTGCGCTCTTATTATGCAGGCCCTGCGGTAATGTTTTTATTGAAAACTCTTCATTTCGGGGCGTAGCACAGCCTGGTAGTGCGCTCGGTTTGGGACCGAGAGGTCGGAGGTTCGAATCCTCTCGCCCCGACCATAACCTTAATCCCAGTCACAATCGTTGAGTCAGTCAACTAGGAATAGAGGTGTGTGCGATTCTCGGTCGCATCGACCAATGTGAACTGAGGATGTGTGTTGTTTGGATCAGACCACGAGCTCCGCGAACCCGACCCAACCATTTTTACCCAAAAAACCCTGTGGAAATGCGGGTTTGTTGAAGACATTGCCGCTTTTGTGTGATATATGAGAGTCCGTTTTGCTTTTTCAATTTAGTTCTCCTTGGAGGTGTTACACCAGATTATGGCGACCAAAGCCGCGACAGGTAAGAAGCGCATGACTCAATCGGAAGTGATTAACCACTTTGCCGAAAAATCCGGCATGAAACGAGCTCAAGTGAAAGAGTTGTTTGAGGAAATTGCCACTCTAGCTTCACGTGAAGTGAAGACTAATGGCGAATTTGTCCTTCCTGGATTTGGAAAACTGGTTAAGTCCGAACGTAAGGCCCGCGAGGGTCGCAACCCAGCGACCGGCGAAACAATTCAGATTCCCGCAAAGACGACGCTGAAGTTTCGAGTCGGCAAGGCAATGAAAGATACCGTGCTGCCTAAAAAGTAAGCAATCGGCACTTTTATTTTTCAGCAAATGGCGCCGCCCCAGTTCCTATATAGGATTCCGGGCGGCGCTTTTGCGCGTCAACTCACAATCTTAACTGTCAGCAGCTATGGTAAACCTCAGTGCACCCACGATAACTGTTCAAATAAAAGCACTTCTCAAGCAGGCCAAATCAGCACCGGCCCATCACTCGTGTCTACAAAGAAATTTATGGACGAATCGAAAGACGTCCAGTATAATCCCGCGTTTCGCTGAACACCCCTGCGGCAATTAAGTGCGTGCCAACTTTAGTTTTGGGGTTTTAAACCCTGATTCCAGAGCTTTGCCTTGGGTCGGAGGCTGCATCCAAGCAGGTTATTCGAGCATCTGAGGGTTATACAGGAGAGTACGAAATCTTAATTATTGGAGGACTTGACGCAATCGTGACTTTTGATACACATCTGCCGCTAAACGAGCGGCTGCTTCGAATCGATCATATCCAGGCCCGACGCTATTCC
>QHXL01000381.1:0-479 GCA_003222935.1 Acidobacteriota bacterium | reverse complement strand
AAGGCATTGTCAGACATCTTAAAGCGTGCGACCGAATGGACGTGAATCCCGAAACTTCGGCAGTTCGCGAGATTATTGATGATGCGCTGAACGGTCGTCGCGTGTTTGCTGAAACAAACGAACCGCACACTCGCGCCGCTTAATCATATTTAGTTCAGTTATATCTAAAGAGATCGCCCCTGAATCGGGCGATCTCTTTTTATGTTATTAAGATTCTTTCAACTTGATTGTTGAGATTAGACCGTTTACAAAAATCGTGGTCGGCGTGCTAACATCCCGACCCGTAACGACTGGTGCTCCTGTAGCTCAGCGGATAGAGCATCTGCCTTTTATCGGAGCCTTAATGGGGAAATTTAGTTATTTGACGAACTCATTAAGTGGACGACCCTATATGCGGGGACGCCCTGAGAGCCTCTGGTACTCGGATCTCTCGAGTAAAAATCCATGAGGATTGGGTAATCCGCAGGAAACCATATCGC
>QHXL01000380.1 GCA_003222935.1 Acidobacteriota bacterium | reverse complement strand
TCAAATAAAAACTCACCCGACAAAGGCATTTGTTTCTCGGACCAAGTGACGGAGCCCATCTATATGCACAATAGTTCCCCGAGCTTCGCTGTTCGCGGCTTTATCCGTGTCTTTCTGCTCACTCTCGTGATCTCGGTGAGCGGATCTTTCAGCTCGATCTTAGCTGCAAATCCCAAGGCTCCGACACTCGTCAGCCATACCCAGGACGCTGTGACCAACCCGACCGGCACTCGCGCGGTCGCGTTCGAGTCGGTAAGCATGAAGGCCGAACCGTTCCCACTCAGTTCGACTGTTCAGTACAGTCCCGACACACGCACGCGTATCTGCGTCTTCGCGATGAGTCTCGACCTGCTTCAAGGCGAAGGGGTGAACGCCTTCAGCGCCGACATGCAGGACTCTGCTGGAAAACTTTATGCGACGCGCGTCGAGTTTATGGGCCAGGTGCCGAACTTTCCGGGTATCACAATGTTCATCCTGCGTTTGCCGGATGACATTGGTGACGTCGGCGACGTCTTGTTGCGTTTGAATCTACATGGAATGGGTAGCAACCGTGTACGTGTTGCGATCGGGCACGCTGGTGGTGGGCCAACTGATGATCCTGGTGCTGTCGCTACTCCCGCACCCGCGATACCACCGGCAGCTGATCAGCCTTTTGTTCCAGACTCATATGCTGGCCCAGTTAGCAGCGACGCTGACGCAGTTCGTTTTCTCGAACAGACGACCTGGGGACCGACGAGTGCTGACATTGCACATGTAAAGGCAGTTGGATTTAGAGCCTACTTGAATGAGCAGTTCAGTGCTGCAGTAGCAAATCCTGCGAAGGGGTCAAATTATCCGGACTTGTTCTTTCCAAACGATGATCCAGCTACCGCATGTCCAACTAGCAGTCCGGGTGATCCAAACTACAACCAGGCAGTGTGTAATCGAGACAACTTCTCGATGTATCCGGCCCAAAGGACTTTCTTTTCGAATGCGTTTTACGGTCAGGATCAGCTAAGGCAGCGAGTCGCATTCGCGCTCCACCAGATCCTGGTGGTCTCCGGCAGCGGTGAAGTCAATCGTCCGAGTTGGTTAACCATCTACCTGCAGGCCCTCGATCGCAATGCGTTAGGAAACTATCGCACGCTGTTGCAGGAGATCACTCTGACACCAGCGATGGGCGAGTATCTCGACATGCGTTTGAGTACCAGGACAAATCCAAACGAGAACTGGGCACGCGAGGTTCTACAGTTATTTTCGATAGGAACCGATGTCCTCAACTTAGACGGCACCGCGCAACGCGATGCTCAAGGCAATCCGATTCCTTCATATTCGCAGACTGACGTGAACGAGTTTACGCGTGTCTTTACCGGATGGAACATCGTGCCTGGAACGATAGCTCCTGGCACTTCCAATTGGCGGGATCCAATGATTCCACGCGGTGGTACGAACCACGACTTTGGCGCGAAGACGCTGCTCAATGGGTTCACAACCACAGCGTGTTCAAGTGCGAGTGGAGCCGCGAATATCGCCTGCGCGCAATCGGATTTAACGGCAGCGCTCAACAACATTTCCAACCACCCGAACGTTGGACCGTTCCTTAGCAAGCAACTTATTCAACATTTAGTCACAAGTAATCCGAGCCCGGCTTATGTTGAGCGCGTTGCACGGGTCTTCAATAACGACTGTGACGCACTCTACCCGCAAGGTTGCACCAGCGCTCGCGGGAATCTCCGGTCGGTTGTACAGGCAATACTCCTCGATCCGGAAGCACGTGGGGATGTGAAGACTGATCCAAACTACGGCAAACTCCGCGAGCCGGCGCAATACATCGCTGGCTTCCTCCGCGCATTTAAAGTGAAGGGAGCGGGAGCGAATCCCACCAGCGATGGCGTGTTAGGTGGTCGTTCATCAACTGATTTTACCGGAACTTTGGACCAACCAATCTTCCAGCCGACGACGGTGTTCAGTTATTACCAGCCAGGTTACGAAGTCCCAGGAGCCAAGATTCTTGGACCGGCATTTGGCATCCTTTCAACTTCCACGACCCTGCGACGAGCGAACGATATCAACACTCTCGTTTACAGCGGAGTTAGTGTTAACACAACGCCAACTCCTGCGAATCCAGATCGACCGCTAGGTACTTCGATCGACATCGCAAACCTGGAAGCCCTGGCGGCGAACCCGGGTGACTTTCAGATTACCAGTGCCTTAAACACACTGCTGTTCCACGGAACAATGTCCACCCAGGTGCGCGACGCGATTGTCGGTGCAATGAACGGGATAACGACTGCTACCGAGCCAAACGCAACCCTTCGTAATCAAAAACGAGCACGTGTTGCCGTCTACCTTGCAGCAACTTCTTCCCAGTACGACATCCAGAGATAACGAATCATGTCACATTCACGTAGAGACTTCCTCCGAACGACCGCCTGTGCATTGGGCAGCTTTGCGCTGGCTTCGAGTATTGAGAACTTTGGAGTCGTGCACGCACTGACTCCCCAAGCCGCGAGTGATTACAAAGCGCTCGTGATGGTGTTTATGAATGGCGGGAACGACGGCAATAACATGTTCCTCGATCTCAATCAGTACGGCACCTACTCCGGTCAACGGAACACTGCGGGTTTAGCAATTCCACAAGCCAGCTTTTTGCCAGTGATGGGCAACTCGTTTGGCTTCCATCCGAACATGCCGGAGGTGCAAGGGCTTTTCAATCAAGGCAAGTGCGCCGTTCTGTGTAACAGCGGACCTTTGGTTGAACCACTCACAAAGGCGCAGTATCAAGGTAGTGGAAAGAAACCGTTGCAACTGTTCTCGCACTCGGACCAGGTCGGTCTATATTCAACCGCAATTGCAAATTCTGTCAGTCAAACGGGTTGGGGTGGTCGCCTTGCTGATGAAACGCTTGCGCTAAACGGATCCGCGACGTTTCCAAGTAACGTTTCAATTGCCGGAGTGAATCTGTATTTGACGGGAGTCGACACCCGGCAACTGGCGGTTGCTGATTCAGGTACCACATTGGCAAATGTTTTGGTTCTAAGTAATCCGCCAAGTGGCCATACAACAGCTGAAAACAATGCCAAGCTGGCTGCGTTCAATCAAATCCGAACTTTCGATAATGGATTTAAACTGATCAAGGCTGCCAGCGATACGCGGTCAGCCGCGATTCAAACGGACAATGCGCTGAGTTCGGTGAATCCAACTTTAGCGACAGTTTTTCCCAACACCAGTTTGGGACGTCAGCTCAAACAAGTTGCCCTCTTGATCAAGGCCTGTACTGATCCGGCAGCCGGCATCAACATGAAGCGGCAGATCTTCTTCACGCAAGTCGGAGGCTTTGATACACACTCGCAGCAGATCGCCGGGCAAGCTAACCTGTTGACGCAGGTCAGCCAGGCTTTGAATGCTTTCTACCTGGCAACAGTCGAGCTTGGCATCCAAAATAAAGACACTGCGTTCACCATGTCAGACTTTAGTCGGACCCTGCAGCCTGCTGGTACGGGTGCAGCCCAGGTCGGAAGTGACCATGCCTGGGGTAACAATCATCTGGTGGTTGGTGGAGCAGTTTTGGGAAATACGATCTACGGAACTTATCCCAACATCACGCCCGGTGGACCAAATGACACGGACTCCGGAACAAATCCACGTGGACGATGGATACCAACGACGTCAGTTGAGCAGTATGCAGCGACACTCGCTTCCTGGTATGGATTGTCCTCGGCTGATTTGACCGCTGTGTTTCCATTGATCGGGAGATTTGCGTCTCCGAATCTTGGGTTCATGGCATAGTGTTTTGTAGGGGCGTCACTCCGTGGGCG
>QHXL01000379.1:7164-9064 GCA_003222935.1 Acidobacteriota bacterium | reverse complement strand
TGCGGTCCCCGTACCTTCCTTACCGAGTTTATTTGCACGAATCACTACGTCGGCAGCGATTAGATCTCCACTCAAGTTCTCCGTCCGCACTACTTTGGTTTCCCAGGCTTCAGTCCCGATACTGGCGTTAATGAACCGCACCAACTCGCCCGAAACGACGCGCATGTCGAGTTCACTCTTCTTGCCACTAACGATTGCCTGCGAGAGTTGGGTCGCAAATGTCTGCACAGCTGCATCTACCGCGGGAACAGCATTCGCGGCGGTCTCTGCACGAATGCGAGCCGCGCGGGCTGCAAGTGACGATGGATAATCACGACTTGCAAACACCGCATCATTGAAACGCTTGGCAGCTTCTGCAGGCTGATTACGTTTCATACTGATTTCGCCGAGGCCGATGTTGGCCCAGGCAATCGTCGCGGTAAAAGGGAGTGGCTCATCGAGTGACGCACGAAATAGCTTTTCAGCTTCCTCGACCTTGTTCTGTCCGAGTAACGCTCGCGCCAGAAGAATTCTTGCCTCCTGTAGACGCGGTGCTGCACTTAACATCTCCCGGGCCACAGCTTCAGCCTTGACGTAATCCTGCGCGCCCATTTGCAACGCCGCTTCACTCAATGCGTCCGGCAAATCTCTGACTCGCGGGACCGTGTCGTTGCCATAATCAATCTGCGGATAGAGCTTCTCGGGATCAACTTCAACGCGCACTATCTTTGCCGAAGTCTTGAACGATACCTCGGCAAAATTCTTCGCTGGAATGGTGGCGTTGCCAGTAACGATCTCACCACGGTCAGTTGTTGCGGCGACTGCCACCGTTACGTCGATCGAGCCAAGATTGCGCAAAGCCGAAACCCACTCACCGTTTCGTAGCTGAGGTAGACCAACAAGGAGATCGGTGTCGACCACCTGGTCCAGTTGCTGATCTAGAAATGCCTGGAATGGCTCTCCTCCACGTTGGATAATCGCCGCCCGCAGCGATCCCAGGCTCAAGCCATTCGGATCGGTCTTTGCGGTCTGCATCGCTGACTTCAGGAGGCTCATGAAGGCCTCATGGCCCAGGCGCCGATCCACTAATCGCCAAAGCATCGCGCCGCGATTTGGTACGGAGCCAAAATAACTGGTGTCGAGCTGGTTCGCGCGAGAAAGCGGACTATCACGTTCGGCCACCCCCGCAAAAGCGATCCGTTCACGCAATAACTCCGACTGGACTGCATCGCGACCAAATTGCTTTTCCAGGAATTGTGTCGCGAGGAATCGAACCAGGCCATCGCGTATTGCGCCACTTCCTTCGCCGTGAATTGGCGTATTTCCCCCCAACCAGATCCTTACAATAGCTTCTGCGATCGACAGCGCGGTGTTCGCATCCAGTCGCGGAAGATGAAGCGTATCAGCGTCAAACAAGACCGTTCCGCTATCGCTAAAACCCGCGCCTCTTCTGACGGAAACCAGGCGAATCGGAACGTCAGGAGCTGGCCCGAAAGCGGTGGAAAAAAATGTCCGGGCAGCGCCAGTGAATGAAATCATTCCTTCGGCTAGTTTGCGTTCTTCCGCTGAGGCGCCTTTCGGAACCAGAACGGTAATTCCCTTCCCGTCACCCGCGCCATCGACCTTGTCCCAGTTGCCCTGCACAAAAAAAGGCTGACCAAAAAGTGACTGTTCAAATGACGAACCCGACGGTCCAGGCTTTTCGACTCCCGATGACACTGCATTTGGAATATTTACGGAAAGTTTGAACGGAGCGGTGTCAGCGCCGCGGACGGTGTAAGGAGTATTTGGCATTGGATACCAAAAGGAGAGCGGCAGAAACTGAGTGGAGACCTGACTGATCGCAGACAGACCGCTGTTCCCCTCGACTGGCAGTGAGTAATTCACCACCAACGTTGCGGAGGCTCCGGGGTTGGCAGCT
>QHXL01000379.1:5700-7133 GCA_003222935.1 Acidobacteriota bacterium | reverse complement strand
GGCGAACCATTCACTGAAATTGAGTTGATCTTTGCCTTGGGATTTAAGCGGACAGTAAAGGTCCGTCCCGGACTGCCGCCGACATTGGTAGCCGAAAGAGTTGCAGTCACAGCCAAGATCCGCTCCGCTTGTTGCACATTTGCATTTACATCAAATGAAGTTACCTGCCAGAGCGGTGGACCAGGAGCTGTTTGTGCAACAGCGACTGATTTAATGAAACAGAGCGATAACAGGAGTAGAAAGGTCTTCATATTCGGTTCGAGCATGGACTTTGGTCTTTGTCTTTGGTCTTTGTGCTTAGAACTTTGTACTTTGATCTTTGAGTTTGTCGTTGCCAGGTACAAAGATCCAAGTACAAAAATCTAAGTACAAAGCCCTGAGTTACGGTCTGGCCCGCACAAGCTCGTGAATATCCCGCAGGATATTCAACAGTCCCTGCATGCGATCGAGCGGCAGCGCATTGGGCCCATCAGATAAAGCCTTCTCCGGACAATCGTGCACTTCCATGAATACAGCGTCCACTCCACAGGCTACTCCAGCGCGCGCGAGAAATTCGATGTACTCTGACTGTCCGCCAGTTGCATCACCAAGACCACCGGGTAACTGCAGCGAGTGCGTCACATCAAAGACGACCGGCACACCAAACCCTCTCATAATCGGAAAAGAACGCATATCGACCACAAGGTTGTTATAACCAAAGGTCGCGCCGCGTTCAGTTAAGAGAAGTCTTTCACCACCTGCTTCACGCACTTTGTCGACAATATTTCGCGCGTCTTGTGGGGCAAGGAACTGTCCCTTCTTAACGTTTACAACCTTACCTGACTTCACCGCTTCGAGAATTAGATCAGTCTGACGACAAAGAAAGGCCGGGATCTGCAGTACATCGACAACTTTCGCAACAGGTTCAACTTGCGAAACGTCGTGAACGTCGGTAAGGACAGGTACGCCGACTTCTTCCTTGATGTGTTGCAGCACCTCGAGGCCAGCTTCCATTCCCAGTCCCCGAAAGCTTTTGATCGATGATCGATTTGCCTTATCGAAAGAAGATTTAAAAACGAAGTCGAGACCGGCCTCTCTCGCACGGCTAGAACATTCTCGCGCCATCATGAGCGCATGCTCCGGACTCTCAACGACACACGGGCCAGCAATGATCGTTAAGCGTCCATCTCCAAACGTAGCGCTGCCAACTGAGAAAGGTTTTGTTTCCATCTTCAAATTAGGGTCTGCTCATACATCTTAAAACGGTTTCTTAAATATACGCTTGATTTTGTCCATCACTGAGTTCTTCTTTTTCTGCGGTTTTGGCGTCGCTCTTGGCTTGGGGGAAGGACTCGGAATCGGAGAAGGCGACGGCGAAGCGATTGGAGACGGGCTCGCATTAGCGTTTGGCACAACGGGCGTCGCTGTATTTCCCTGCCGGGTCGCGAAGAAAG
>QHXL01000379.1:5216-5675 GCA_003222935.1 Acidobacteriota bacterium | reverse complement strand
GTCAACAACAAACCACCGATGAGGAGATTCCGACCCGTGTTTCGTCGGTCGAGCCGAATCTCCATTCGCGGTATTACCTTCGACTCTCTTGATGCATTCGCTGCAACACTCGGCGCAGCAGCCTGGCCCACGACAGTTAACTCGTTCGCTCCGGAACTCAGTACACGCTCTTCTCGAAGTCTTGATAGATCAATAACGAGTCGTCCTGAGGGCGACTCCACTCCAGCGGTCCGAAGTGCCGCAATGTCGGGTGCGGAGACCAGGGCATGATGTTCCAGGCCAAGCCGTTCAGTCAGTTCCAACAACTCATTTCGAAACTCAGCTGCGTTGCCTGGTCGATCCTGTGGTTTCTTTTCAAGGGCGTGTAGAACAACGTTCTCGAGTTGCTCGGGAATCGTGGCAACGATTTCTCTTGGCGGTCTTGGATATTCCGTCGCGTGTTTCAAGGCGATGGCAAGT
>QHXL01000379.1:0-5112 GCA_003222935.1 Acidobacteriota bacterium | reverse complement strand
ATCATCACACCGACTTGCGTTAGCGTGTGGGGATCGTCCTCGTCGAGAGTGTCAGCAGCGAGTTTAGCGATACCGAAGTCCAGGACTTTGACTACAGATGGCGCATCAGCACTTTGAGTGACGAAGATATTCGCTGGTTTAAGGTCGCGATGAATGACACCGGCCTCATGAGCTGCGGCGACGGCAGCCGCCACTTGCAGCATCATCGATACAGCTCGCGCTGTTTCGAGTGGAGCCTCTTTAGTGAGGATCTGTCGGAGTGTTCGACCCTCGAGTAACTCCATCACAATGTAGACGTATCCTTCGGACGTTTGTCCAAAATCGGTTACTGCGACCGCGTTCAGATGTTGGATCCTTCCCGCAGCCCTTGCTTCTCGTTGAAAGCGAATACGCGCAGCATCGTCTTCAACAAAACGCTGGTTCAAGACCTTAACGGCAACGCCACGATCAATCAGCAGGTGTCGAGCACGGTAAACAGTTCCCATACCGCCGATACCGAGTCGTTCCTCGAGTTTGTACTTGTCGTCTAGAACACGACCGATTAATGGATCGCCAAGGATTTCACCGGCGACGGTGGCATCAGCTTGCAGTGCGGCTTGATCATCCGGACAAAACTGGACATCAGGAGGGTAGTGTTTTCCGCATGTGGGACAACTCAGCATCAGTAAGCTATTTGTTCGCTGGGAAGAGAAAGGGCTTGAGGATTATGGCCTAAAAAGTGAATTGGTGCATTAGGTCAGGATATTGTCCGATATGCTTTAGCTTGTCGTGATTCTGATTACTGCTAAGACGGCACCAGGGCGAGTCACGACAGCTAAGCATATCGGACATTAGATCCTCAATCTCCGCTCGTCGCGGTTAACCGGTCGTGCACGATCAAATCGACTTCGCCACTTTTATCAATCGAAGTCTCTGATTGCAGGCGATTTTCGTGTGCGGCCTTCACAAATGAAGAGAACAACGGGTGAGCGCTCAAAGGTTTTGACTTGTACTCGGGATGAAACTGTCCTGCGACAAACCACGGATGAATATCACGAGGGAGTTCAATCATTTCAACAAACTTGCCATCGGGAGAAACGCCACTAAAGACCATCCCTTCCTTTTCTAACAACTGACGGAACTCCGGATTAAACTCATAACGATGACGATGCCGCTCGCTGATCTCCTCGGCGCCACCGTAGACCTCACTCGCTAGCGACCCTGGGGACAGCTTGCAAGGCCATGCTCCCAGGCGCATCGTTCCTCCCAGTTCTTCAACATCCACGAGGTCACGCAACTTAAAACAAACATTCCGCGCGTATTCAATACAAGCCGTTTGCATTCCCAGGCAGATTCCGAAGTATGGCGTCTTGGTCTTACGCGCGTAGTGGATGGCGCGAATCATTCCCGCAATGCCTCTCTTACCAAAACCACCCGGGACAAGGATCGCATCAAAGTCGCGAAGACGATCTTCATAATCGTCGTCCATCAACTCTTCCGATTCGATCCACTTGACGTCAACACGAACATTGTTGGCAACTCCACCATGAGTTAAGGCCTCCCGCAGAGACTTGTACGAATCTTCAAGTTCGACGTATTTGCCGACAATCCCGATCGAGGTTCCACCTCCGGATGGCTCGCGTATCGTAGCAACCAGATTTCGCCATTCAGCCAGCTCACTCTGCGGTGCCTGTTGTTCCATTCCGAGTAGCGACACAATCAAATTGTCTAAGCCTTGTTCGTGAAATGCGAGTGGAACATCGTAAATCGTATCGACGTCTTGCGCGTTGATCACCGCCTGCTCTCGAACGTTACAGAACAGCGCTATCTTCCCTCGCAGTTCGCGCGACAGCGGTTTCTCTGATCGACATAACAGAATGTCGGGCGCAATACCTATCTCTCGTAGATCGCGAACTGAGTGCTGAGTCGGTTTCGTCTTCAACTCACCGGCGGCGGCAATGTATGGAACAAGTGTGACATGAATGAACAAAGCATTCCCGGTACCTTCTTCGTTACCCATCTGTCGTATCGCTTCAAGAAACGGTAGCGACTCAATGTCGCCCACGGTTCCACCAATCTCAACAATGATCACATCGGGCTTGTCTTTTTCGGCTACCTGGCGCACGGCCGCTTTGATTTCATTGGTGATGTGGGGAATGACCTGAATAGTCTTACCGAGGTAGTCGCCGCGTCGTTCCTTTTCAATAACTGAGAGGTAGATTCGTCCCGTGGTCCAGTTGTTTGCTTTCGAAAGGTGTGCATGCGTGAAGCGCTCGTAGTGGCCCAGGTCGAGATCGGTTTCTGCACCATCGTCAGTGACAAACACCTCGCCATGTTGGAACGGCGACATCGTTCCCGGATCGACGTTGATATACGGATCAAGTTTTATGAGTGCTACCTGCATTCCGCGGGTCTCAAGCAGACAACCAATGGACGACGCCGCAAGACCTTTACCCAGGCTCGAAACGACCCCACCAGTGACGAAAATATATTTAGGCATTGCGTTCTCCAGTTATCAGGTTGTTTGCTCAATGTTTGAATCAGGATCGCCAGCTTCGGGCGGTTCGCCTGATCCCTGTTCACCATCATAACGACCTTGTCGCAGGTCTTCCTGTGCCTCGACCGCTTTTTCTGTCGCCGGGTCTAGCACCTTCTGTAAACCAATAAACGCCGCACTCGCTAAGCTTGGCGCCTCATGCGCGCGCTTTTCATATTCTTCGAGAGTTACCTCATACGGCTTACTCAACTGCGACAACGCGATGACGCCGCATAGAACAATGAAAACAATGATCGCCAATCCAATCCAGTTACTCATTTAAAAACTACCTTACCGCAGTCGGCTCAAAGTTTCCCGCATCGACAAGCTCCCGAACCCTGTCGAGATCCTGCTCCGTATCAACACCGGTTGAAGGACTGCTTGCCTGAATCACTTTGATCACCACGCCGTTTTCAAGGGCTCGCAGTTGTTCGAGAGCTTCGATCTTCTCAAGCTGCGTTTGCGGCCATTGAGTAAAAGCTAATAACACGTCGCGTCGATAGACGTATAGACCGGTGTGCTTCCGGAAAAGTTTCAAAAAGTCGGGTTCATGCCTGTAGGCCGGTTCAAATCCACCATGTTTCTTGATTAAGTCGCGCGGGAATGGAATCGGTGAGCGTGAAAAGTAGGCAGCGCGATTGTCGTTACCAACGACGACTTTCACAAGATCAGGATTGATCAGATCGTCGAATGAATCGATTGTCTCCCAGGTGGTCACAATGCCAGCGCCATTTGCGGATGAGAGTTCTTCCCTCATTTGCTCCACTGCACGTTCAATCGTGGCCGGCGAGATCAACGGTTCGTCACCCTGCAGGTTGACGAAGATCTTTGCGTCGGGGATCGACCGGGCAACTTCAGCAACTCGATCGGTACCACTTGTGTGACTCTCCGAGGTCATAACTACATCAAATCCAAGTTTGGATACTGCTTCCACGATTGCTTCGCTGTCAGTCGCCACAATCACACGGTCAACATTGCGGGCTGCGATTGCACGTTCCGCCACCCAACAGATCATCGGCTTTCCGGCGATATCGACAAGTGGCTTTCCCGGGAGACGACTAGATGCGTAACGCGCAGGAATTACTGCGACAGTTGTTATTTGGGATAAGTTTGTGGGATTTGAGCCCGTGTGATTCACGGGAGTACACGATAGCTTGACGTGTATCAGACTGTCAAACGAATGTCCGATATGCTTTAGCTTGTCGTGATCAAGTCAAGAAATAGTAAAGAGCAGAACATGCCTTCATCCTCCACGCTGCGATTTGTCGGCACTACGACAAACTAAAGAGCCGCTTGCAAAATTATGACTCCGAGCAGTGAATGAACTTTATAGAATATTTTCAGGTTGGGAAGGTGGACCCTGTCCCCGCTGAGATTTACTAAAAGAACCCACCGAGATCAAGCGAGACGGCGGGGACAGGTCCACCTTCCCAACCTGAAAATTGACTAATGTATCCTCTGTAATCAGAAGCTGACTTTTGCAAGAGGCTCTAAGCTACCTCAGCACGGGGGCGCTCGCTTGAGCCCTAACAGCCTGGGCACCGGCTACGTAACTATTCTTCGCACGTACAATGAGGTTCGCCGAATTGACCTTGACCTTAACGTTACGTGTCTCACCAGGTCTCACTTGCCCTTTTGGATAGTAACCAAGACTGTATTTCCGACCGAGTTCCTCAGTAATCAACGAAAACGCTCGAGGTACGTCCAACAGACTGTCTGTCTCATACATCCGTCCGCCAGTTTTATCCGCCAACGCTTTGAGGTAAGTGCTGCCAACTGCGTAGCCTTTAGTCAACTTCTCTTGCATCTTCTCGCGTGCGCGAAGATCCACGATTCGACTCAAACGTTCTGGCAACTGCGGAAGCGTGTTGTAGTGAACCGGATAAATAATCACGTCGCCTTCTTCAGCATCACGCAGATTTTGTTTTAGCGACCAGCGCTTACTCCCATAATCAACACCATCGGTCAAAAGCACAACTGCTTTCCGACCCGGAATGGTCGACAAGCGTTGATTCAAAGTGAATCCAACGGTGTCGTAAAGCACCGTCCCATCATTCAACGCATCGAGTCGCAACTTCTTTCGCCGAAGGTCAGAAAGACTAACAACCTCGGTCATGACATTTATTTTTCCGTCGAAAGAAATGATGAGCAGGCGATCATTCGGACGCATCCGGGTGATGAAAGTGTTTGCGGCACTACGGATGGCACTTAACTGAGCTTGCGTCGATCCGCTTACGTCTAAGAGAAGTGCAACGGTGAATGATTCCTCGACCGACGCAAAATAGGTCAGTTCCTGTTCGACACCATTCTCAAACACCTTGAAGTCTTCTCTGCGAAGATTTCCGGCATATCGACCATTTCGATCAACTACCTCAGCCGGAATCGTAATCAGACTGGTGCTGACGCGTACGACATCGTCTTCATCTACTTCTGGCTCCTTCTCCTCGAGGGTCGGAGACGGTGCCGGTTGTGCTGGAGTCGCCTGGGCGCGCGTGCGCAGAACGGGGGGCGCGGGTGCGTCTTGCCCAAGAACTGTAGTAGCGGCTACTAATCCACCGAGAACTATTGCAAGAATAAATTTCATTAGCATCTCCCCA
>QHXL01000378.1:8334-8662 GCA_003222935.1 Acidobacteriota bacterium | reverse complement strand
CATGCAGAATGTGAGCAGTGGCAAACACATCGAAGAAACTATTGACGTTTGCTTCGCCCATACCCTGGTTGTTTGACGGAAGAGTGTCGTTCGCGCCACTGCCTGTCATATAGCGAGCGGTATTAACCATGAGGCCTTTGGTCATCGCTGGAGTTGGCGGCGGCATTCCCAGGTTAATAAAGAACTGTCGCATCAAAGCAGCGAAACCTGAGACGGCTGGCGTCGAGTGGCTGGTACCAGAAGATGACGTGTACCATTGTTGTCCGGCCGGAAAGAAGTTAATACCTACTCCTCCACATACGCCCACCCCACTGAAGCATGCGAGGTC
>QHXL01000378.1:0-8151 GCA_003222935.1 Acidobacteriota bacterium | reverse complement strand
CCTGAGTCTCCAATTCCACAAAAATCACTGCCACCAAATGGATGTACCCCTTCCGCTGCACCAACTGTGATCACGTTTTTACCTGTACCGGGTGAGCCGACAGTATTTCCACCCGCACCGGCATTCCCCGCACTAAACAAAATGACGTATTCCTGGTTGCCTGCCGTCGCGAACGTTGATCCGGTAGGTTGGGCATCGCGCACTAACGCGTCGTAACGCTGCGAGTCGCTGTTGTAGGCGCCACCGACATTCGCACCCCAACTATTCGTACTGATGCGCATGCCGTTGTTGTAGGCCTTGGATTCAAGATCCTCAAAATCGGGACTGGTGAACGTATCGGGATCGAAGATCACGGAAGAGCCAAGCTTCACGAATGGTGCGACACTAAGGCCATAACGAAAGCCTGACGCGTCTGCATGAGGGAAAGCGCCAAAGTTGACACCCCCTACAGTACCAGTCGGCACGTAAGCACTCAGAATGTTTGCGTTGAGGTTTCCATGGCCATCGCAGCCTTGGATTGTGCTGCCGGGGTTCGGCGTACCCTCAAGCCGGTTGTAAACGACGCGGCTATTAGCTGGAAGGGGATTGCCGAGTAGATATAGAGCAAAATGGTTGGGCGTCGTAGTGCCGTTATCGACACCGCTATCCGAAATATTCACACCGAAAGTCGACATGGTACTAAGGTCGAATCCGTGGGCCATAAGGTAAGCAAGATAATCCCCGGGAGTTGGCGTCAGACTTCCAGCGAGGATCCAATCCTGACGTTCATCGAATTTGACCGGGGTTGGTCGGGCCTGGATTGAAACGACGTCTCCGCGCCTGGAGAGTTCATTTGCTGAATCAATGGTCATTCGCACCACGAGGTCCACGTAATTCAGCACCTCATCCTGACTTTTGATCGGCTCGAGCTTGAGTGTGTCGATCAGCTTGAGTGTTGCGGCGTTTTCAACATCATCCTTAACAAGTTGAATTGAGAAGTATCCTTCACTCTCCTTTGCTCCTTGAGGAGTCAGGTCCGCCTTTGCGCCTTTGCTGGAAGACGCTTGTCTTCTGACTGAGGGATCGATTCGGAATTCGCTTTTGTATTCGCCGTCCCACTGAACAGTATTGGATCTCGCAGCGAACGACCGGACTCGTCTCACACTTCGGACATCGCCATAAACCAGATAAGTGTTGCTGGGGATGTAAGTGACTATCTGGATACCAGTATCCTGCAATGCTTTGTACCATTCAGGCTTTATCGGACCAGCAAACTGAATGAGGTGCATGCGTTTGCCGGAGAAGTTCTGGATATCTGGTCGGTTGTTCCTTAGCTCGTTCTGCGCAGTATCGATATGGCCTGCATTGAGTTGAATGACATTGTCTTCGTCGCGCAGTTGAACTTGTGGATTTCCAGAAAGGGCCTCCATCAGAGCAGAGTCTGCGTCGTAAATTTTGTAAGTGGAATAGTCGGCAATTAATCGTCCACCCTGCGATTCAATCTTGCTTGCCGTTTCAGGATCGCTGGCCACCAATTTGTGCCGGTTGCCGGGGCTCTGATAAGTGCCACGCGTTGACGCCGGTGGTTTGGGTTCGTTCCGATCCTGCCCCAACTGCGACCGTTGTGCACTGCTGCCTGGCAAAAAGAAGAAGGGAAGTGCTAGAGCGCCAATGCCGATAATGATGAGCCAAACATTTCGTAATGTTAGTTTCTTACTGGGTTGGGTATTTCCTTTGACCGGACGTGTGGACAGACGACGGTTCATTGGGCGCGCTCCTTTTGAGGAAATTCGCTAAACAGATCGCGATTTGTTTAGGTGCGCGTGTGTTTGAATTTGTCGGGCGAAACAAACGCAAACGCAGAGTAAAGAATGTCGGAGATAAATTAACCCTAGGATCGGGGGAGGTTGTCGAAGCTGAGAGGCGCAGGAACTTCGCTAATTGAGACTGTACTCAAACAGTCGCAAAACGCGGGGGGTAATTTCAATCGAGGCTTGCTTGATGGACGAACTTCGTTCGCACTAGTGATCCAATTATCGTGCCGTAAACCGGTGACGGAACGATACCTGAAAAATGCCGAGAAATCTAAGAAAGTGAATCATGTCAAACCAGGTAGTTTCTGATATCTGGATACGATGTCTAGACTCCAGACAAGATTTACTGCTTGTAGACATAAGTCAGGTTCCTTCAGGTTGCACAGATTCGAATTCGGGAGTTCATGAGCGACCATTTGAAATGCACGCTGCTCACCGGCCCATAGTCCGCATAAAGGGAACTAGATCATTCGAGTAGTAGGGCTCCTCTGTGCACCAGAAAATGTAATCCGCCTTCAGGTAATCGTTGGCAAAGGTAATCAGCTCTGTAATAGTAACGCGCTTTCCGGTCTTAGGATTGACGTGCTCGTAGTTTCCATCCTGGACCGCTATTCCGACTGGGACTCTCCCAGCCATTTCTCTGATCAACGAATAGCTGTTACCCATTTGTCCGGGTTTGCCCGGCAGCAGATCAGGACCACCAACCCCAACCTTCAAATCCCTCGCTGCATAATAAACAGCGCGTAAGTATCCCTTATCGTCTGTCGGGCGCCATTCTCCCGGCATGAAGTTGGCGTATTGAAGGGCGATGGATTTCGGAAACGCACGCTTGAGGGCTTTCATGTTGGTGACCAGGGCGTCGCGATAGATTTGAGGTGTGAAACCATCCGGATAGAGACGCCCGGACTCGCCAAAACTCACGGACGATTCGGCGAAGTTGATTCCTGCAATGCGTCCGTCGAATTCTTTTGCCAGCGCAAACAGCAGTTTATGAAATCTCTCCTGCACGGCTGGATCCCAACGCCTTGCCGCCCAACCATCAACGGTTGCGGTTTGTTCATCATCGTTCTTGTATGAGTATTGATGATTGGCGCCGCCGTGGTATTGCGGATCCTGCACCAGGTATTTCGGCACCGGGTTCCAACGCTCACTAAAGGTCACATCCTGAAGTTGAATCCAGAGTTTTTTGCCATGACGTGCGAGGAACGCAAGGTCCTGACGAATGAGGCGAAAGTCGTATTCGTCTCTGGCTGGTTCGAGCTGCCGCCAGGAATAGGCGACCTGTGCTCCTTCAAACGCTCGCATCTCTAAGAACGATTTGGTGGCGCCGATTTTCTCGCGGTCCATACCGAAGTAGACAAAGTGATGAAGAGGCTTGGCCGTTATTGACAGGGTCGATGAAAAGATCAGGATTAGTGAAACAAGAAGTAATTTCATTTCTGCCAGTCCACTTCGATTAAGGGGTTAGAGTTGCGGATTGGTTCTAGATACAAAGCGAATAAATCCACCAAACCAGTCCTACAAAAACGAAAGCTGCTTCACTTGTTCTTTGTCCAACGCGAATCAACCATATCATCGACCAACAAAACTGGGCCACTCGGAATTGGTCCGTTTGCAATAGCCAATGCACCATCGATATTGCGCGCCTGCAGGATGCTGTTTGCCATCGTCTTTTGTTCAGGTCGATCACCCGTTTTCACCAAAGCGACTTCAAACGGTAACCCTAATCGTTCCGCAAGTCGCCGAGCGCATAGATCAAACGATTGCGCTGCATCGCGTGTCCAACATTGAAACCTGCGGATGGATCAAAAACAGTAATCAAGGTCAATCGTGAATCAGTTAACAACTCCCTATTTCCGCGATTGACTGCGGCGCGCTCCAAACTGTCCGCGAGCACGCCAATGACTTTGCCACCCGACTCGGCCGCACCACGCATCGCTGCCTGATCGATTCCGCGCGCGCCGCCGGAGATGAGAGTCTGGTGAGCGCGGGCCCCGAGCCGGCCGACGTTCTCTGTAAACTCGACGAGCTCTGGATCCACATCGCGAGAACCAACAACTGCTAGTCCGCCAGTGTTCAATAACTCGGTATCACCACAACCATAAACAATCGGAGGCGCATGGTCTTTCATGTGCTCGATGAATCTTTTCGGATATTGCTCGTCAGTCTGTCCGGCTACCCAGATCGCGAGTGACGTCCAGAATTCGACAGCCTGGGTAAGTTGAGATCTCCTACCAAGTAGTTGTTGATAACGATCTGTCTCAACGAGTCCTCTAACTTCGTGAGGCAAGTCAGACGAACTGATAAGAACCGCCGGCTCGAGATCAAACTGTGCGAGCAATTGTCGAAACTTGGTGTACTCGCGTGATGTTAGTTGATCGGGTGACTCAATTTGCCCTGTGATAAGCGGAGCCGTCAATAATAATGTGACTTGCGTGTTTGGGGATAACATTTACGTTAGCGCGAGTGCGAATGGGAAGACTTTACCACTGCCATTCGATCGCAAGAGCCAACTTGCAACCGTAATTGTCCAACGCGAATCAACCATATCATCGACCAACAAAACTGGGCCACTCGGAATTGGTCCGTTTGCAATAGCCAATGCACCATCGATATTGCGCGCCTGCAGGATGCTGTTTGCCATCGTCTTTTGTTCAGGTCGATCACCCGTTTTCACCAAAGCGACTTCAAACGGTAACCCTAATCGTTCCGCAAGTCGCCGAGCGAAATCAGGCACGAGATCCGGATGGCGCAAGGAAGGAATACACGTAACCCACTCAACTGTTGGATTCCATTCCCGAATGAGACGCTCGCACGCTAACAATAAATTCTCGTCGAAGCGGCCCACAGCAAACTTGTCTTTGCGGACCAATTCGCCCCACCCTGCGCCACGCCAGGTACAAAGCGCCTTTCCGGGAGCCGCTTGATGGGACGGCGCAATCTTTCCTTTCACTGCATGAACAGGCATGCCACCGACAGGCCACGTTAGCCGCGGCTCGATTGGGAGATTTACGCGACGCAGAAATTGAAGTGCTTCACGAACCATTAATTGGTCAGGCGCGCTTGATAAGTCAGGAAGGTTTGGTTGGGTCAGGTTTTCGACGTTTCCATCAAGCGCCCGAATCAGAAATTCCATGTGGCCTGAGCGCAAACGAACATAGTCCTGCATCTGTTTCTGTTCCGCGCGGCGGAGTTCAGTTAAGCGGTTTGCGCGTTGCCAAAATCCTTCGCTTAACTTTGCGGCAGTTAGTTGCCAACGAGTCCCGAGCTTCAATACTGGTGCGGGTGATTCAAGTGAAAGCAGATCCAAAGTTTTCTGAATGCGCCCTTTGGTCAGGTTGATTCGGGCCATTATGTCGTTCACTGATAATCCGTCAGGACTATTTTCGAGTGCGCTCACTACCGTCTCCACTTCTGGTCGGGTAGGAAAAGCGCTCTCGATAAAGTAGTCGTTGATGTCCTTTTCTTCTTCACCACTGAGCAACACGCCGTATGCAGCATGGATTGCACGACCAGCACGTCCGACTTGTTGATAGTAGTGAACCACCGAGCCCGGCGTTTGATAGTGAATGACGAATGCCAGGTCGGGTTTGTCGTAGCCCATTCCGAGCGCAGTTGTGGCAACGAGCGCCTTCACCCGATTCTCAAGTAAAGCCTGTTCCAGTTCAGGCCGACGGTCTCCCGTTTCGCTCGTGTACGCCTCGACATTGAGACCACGTGATTTAAGCCAATCAGCGACCTGAACTGCATCCCGTATGGTGAGGGTGTAGATAATTCCGCTGCCGCTAAGTTGCTGAACATGTTCGGCCAGCCATGCCAGTCGATCGACCGGAGCGGGCAGATAAATGGTTTGCAGCTTTAAGGACGGTCGATTGAGATCGCCGCGCTGAATCTGAAGGTTTGGGCCAAGCACATTGGCAAGGTCGTCGACAACGCGATCGTTTGCCGTTGCAGTTGTGGCAAGCAAGCAAACGTTTTGTGGAAGTGCTTTAGCTATCCTTTCCAGGAGCCGGTAGTGAGGTCTGAAGTCGTGCCCCCAGTCAGAAATGCAATGCGCCTCATCAATTACCAGTAACGAAACGTTGCTTGCTATGCGCGCGAGCACTTGAGTGCGAAAACGTTCGTTGGCGAGACGTTCGGGAGAGATGAGCAGTATGTCGACTTCGTCGTGTCGTATAGTGCGTTCAATCCGATCCCATTCGTCTTCATTCTCGGAGTTAATAGTTAAAGCTCGTACCCCGATCCGTTCTGCGGCCTGGATTTGATTTCGCATAAGTGCAAGCAAAGGTGAGACTAAAATCGCTGGTCCATTGGCACGTGCAAGCGGGGGTGTCTCGCGCAACATCTTCGTGGCAATGAAATAGACAAGACTCTTTCCCCAACCGGTCTTCTGCACGACCAGAAGTCGGCCTCGACCTTCGACGAGAAAACGAATCGCCTCTTCCTGACTTTCGCGAAAGACTGCGTGTGGGTTACCAGTTGAGAGTCTTAGAAGTTCCAGCGCACGTGAGGAGTTGAAGATCATGAGGAACGCGCTCCTTAAATTGATTGTAGTGTGGTGAGTTTATACCACAAGGAAAGTAAGTGGGGAATCATTGCGCAGGCGAGGCGATTGAGATGTTGAAGTTTATCGTTGATGTGTCCTGGGATTAAGTGGCACGATTCGCCGTCGGTGTTAGCATAAAGCTGAAGGGAGCGAATGCATGGAAGGTGAGATCGCGATACTCATCGCGGACGATCATCCCATCGTGCGCCAGGGCCTGCGGCAAACGATCGAATTGTCCGCTGATTTAAAAGTCATAGCCGAGGCGGGTGATGGTCAGGAAGCGCTGGAAAAAATCGAGGCTCTCGAGCCGTCAGTGGCGGTGCTCGATATTCAAATGCCGCTGATCGACGGCTTCGGCGTCGCACGTGCGGTGCGCGATAGATCGATTGCGGTCCAACTCATCTTTCTCACCGCCTTCCGTGAGGCAGATATGTTCAACGCGGCACTCGATCTCGGCGTCCGCGGTTACGTGTTGAAGGAGAGCGCCCTCACTGACATCGTGTCCTGTGTCCGTGCTGTGGCTTCCGGGCAACACTATGCGAGTTCGACGCTTACCACGCATCTCGTCAATCGTGCGAGACGAGCCGCGTCACTCGCAGCAGACACGCCGGGAGTCGCCACCCTTACTCCGACCGAGAGGCGTGTCCTGGCGCTCATCGCTGAATATAAGACGAACAAAGAGATCGCCAGTGCACTCTCTGTCAGCCCACGCACCGTTGAGGCCCACCGCACAAACATCTGTAACAAACTCGACATCCATGGTAGCCACTCGCTCATGAAGTTTGCCCTCGCTCACAAGTCGGAGCTCAACTGAATAAACTCAAGATCTCAGATTTCAGATCTCAAATGTCCGATAAACTTTAGTTTGTCGTGATCACCACTAGAAGCCGTCTAGCTGACATCACGACAAACTAAAGTTTATCGGACATTTGAGGATCTCTTTCCTACGCACTAGTACGTAGACGAATTACGTATTCAACCGAATACTCGCCCACCTTTTCTCCCTTCATACTTCCGGCGACCTCGCGACCAACACAGCTTGAAGGGGCTAATGAAAATTCTAATTGTCGACGATAGCGAACCAGTGCGGCGCACGATCAGAAGCTTTGTGAGTGACCTCGCTGAGGATCTGCGTGAGGCGGCAAATGGCGACGAAGCGATAGTCGCCTGCCGCGAGCGCCGCCCCGACTGGGTACTAATGGACATCCAGATGGGCGACATGAACGGGATCACCGCCACAAGACACGTGAAGGCCGCATTCCCTGAAACGAGGATCATGATCGTGACGAGTTTCGACGACGCGCATTTGCGCGAAGCAGCCACGCAAGCGGGCGCGATCGCCTACGTAACCAAAGACGATCTGCTCGAAGTGCGACGGATACTGATGGAGTCACTACCGTAAAGGAGAACAACCATGCACCGCCCGACTCATCGTCCCAAAATCCGCAAGACTGGAAGCGCATTCATTCGCGGCCTCGCACTCTACGTGTTGTTACCTGTGACGCTTCTTTGCGCCGCGAGAGAGTTTGCTCCCGCCGAATATTTTTCGGTTACAACACGCGCGCAGGCGGCGCACGTCTTCACTGTAAACACGACAGCCGACACAGACGACGGGTCGTGTGACCAGCTCGGCACGGGAGTGGGAAACAAGGACTGCTCATTGCGCGACGCATTCCACTTCGCTAACACCACAACAGGCGCCCACACTATCAACTTCGATCTCGGTACAGGCGCGCACACGATTACGCTCACCGTTGGCGAACTTGTCATCAATCAAAGTGCGAACATTGTGGGCCCAGGCCCGAGCCTTCT
>QHXL01000377.1:4475-6762 GCA_003222935.1 Acidobacteriota bacterium | reverse complement strand
GGTTTCCCATCATCTGGTCGATCATTGGCTCTGCACTCTTTGTCGCGGTGATCTCGTTAATAACGCGAAGCCGAGCCTGATCCACCAAGGTAAAATGCCCTTCAGGAAGTTACTTCTGAAGGGCATGTCCTGCCTGTTTTCGCGTGGTTAATTTCCGCCGTCGTTAGAAGGCGGATCGATCGCCGCCTTATCTTCGCTGGCGTCCGGTTCGGCTTTTCCGCCGCCGTCGTTGGAAGGCGGGTCGATAGCGTTCTCATCAAATTCTTTTTCTGACATTTTGCGATCCTCCCTGGTGTCTGAGCATTTGCCACTGGTATTAGAGGTACCGGTGGTTTTGGTTGAGTCTTTCATCCTAGGTCCTTGTAATAAACCTGAATATCAGGCCTTGAGGTATATGTTCTAAACGATTCCGCTCCCCAGTTTTGTTCCAACTTGGACCGTATGTTTCTCGCCTGGGAGAGTTGTTCATCCGCCTTTGCGGTATCACCTAGCTGTTTGCTTGCCTGTGCTGCCGTTATCCATGCGAGACATTCTGATTCGAGTTGGCCTCCGCGGGCAAATTTCTGTTGAGCCTGAAGCGCCAGCGCTAATGCTGAGTCGGCGGCATTTGCTTTTAGAGCTGACTCAGCTTGTGCCAACAGCGCGTGTGAAAGCAAGTTGGAATCGCCAAGTCCGGTTGCCATCTTCACCGCTTCGTCACTCAGTGTTTGAGCTTCTTTGCCGCCGCCTGAACCAGCCTTTATGAGTGCCAAAACATACTTAGCTTCGATCGTAACGTCGACATAATCTTTTCCGGCGAGAGTTATCGCCTGATTGACTTTTGCTTGCGCTTCGCCAAAGCGCCGTTGACTCAGCAAGATCTCACCGTCAATCAGATCGAGAAATGCAATCAACTGTTTGTAGTCAGCTTTCGACTCATTCGTAATCGCCACAGCTTCGTCCAGCGCTGTTCGCGCCTCGTCATATCGACCCAGTCGCCACAGAGTGTTGCCACGATTTGCCTTGTTGAAAGCGATCTTAAACTTGCTGCCACCTTCGTAGATCTTCAACGCAGTGTCGAAATGATCGAGTGCTTCAGGATATTTTTCCTGGTCAAACAATACTGCACCAATCTCAGCATTAGAATCGCCAACAACAAGTTGGTTGTTACCCTGTTTAGCGAGTTCGAGCTTTTCATTGAATGCCTGTAGCGCTGCCTGGTACTCGCCTTTGCGTCGATAACCTCGACCTATCTGCGTCAGACAGAGAGAGACGCTGCGCAGGTAGTTTCCCTCTTTGAAAAAAGCGAGTGCCTGCTGAACCAGTGGGAGCCCTTCGTCGACGCGGAGTGTCTGAATGTACAGTCCTCCCAGGTTCAACATACCGCGCACTACGCGGTTTGCCCGCGCGAAAAGAATTGCTTGTTTGAAATACTTTTCTGCTTGGTCGAAATCAGACCGACTCGAAAACGAGTTGCCAAGTTCAAGCAGACCACCGGCCGCCAGGTTTTCCAGGTGTCTCTCCTCGGCAAACGACACTGCTTCTTGAGCATACTTCTGAGCTTCAGCACTGAATCCCTGGATAGACGCCAGATAACTGAGGTCGATAAGAGCCGTTATTTGTTGTGCTTCGTTATTGAGTGCGCGGGCCGACTCTAATGATCTTTGAAATTGGACACGTGCCTCTTCATAGTTACCCTTGTCTCTGAAGAGTATTCCACGTTGCCGCAGTACTTCATTCACACCTTCGCTGTTACTCGCCGCAGTGTAGAGATGTTCGGCCGTATTAAACATCTCTACGGCCTTGTCCGTTTTCTGTTTGCGCAAGTAGACAATTCCAGCTCGCAAATAGGCAGTCGCGTATTGACCGTTGTTCAGCGCAATGGCTTTCTCGTAGTTTTCGATCGCCTTGTCGGAGTTGCCATCGTTTTCGTAGGCGTATCCCAGGTCTACGTAGACTTGCGCGTCTTCGGGAGACATTTGAGCAATGTCAGTGTAGGCCTTTACCGCGGCGGTGAAGTCGCGTCGAACTGTGGCCGTGATTGCATTGAGATACAAAATGTCTTTCGGTGTAAGGGAAGAACGGTTTATGGCCAACAACTGATCTTTTGCGCGATCGGTGTAGTCAAGTTCGGTCCATGCTTGTGCCAACCGTGCACGAGCCAGGGCGTAATTCCCATCGATCGCGATTGCCTGTTCCAACGCTTTGCTTGCCTGGTAGTAAGCCCCGTTTCGCAAACCGTCTGTACCGCGTTCATACCAACTCAAGGCTGCAGCCGAAGGTTGGTAATAGGAATGTGGCCAAAAAT
>QHXL01000377.1:3856-4276 GCA_003222935.1 Acidobacteriota bacterium | reverse complement strand
AGTTCCGCCGGGATCTTCTTATTGATCTGAGACGGTGGCGGCGGATCGACGTGAATGATTTGCGCTCCAATTTCCAACACACTCGCACCTGAAAAGGCTGACTGGCCGGTCATACATTCGTAGAGAAGCGCACCGAGTGCGAAAAGATCGCTGCGTCCGTCGATCGCTTTTCCGGTGGCTTGTTCTGGCGACAGATAGAGTGGCGTGCCGACGATTACGTCGCTGCGTGTTTGAGTTGAATAAATCGTGTTTGCGTCGAGGTCCACACCACTGGACGGTTGCTCAAATAAGTTTTTGACTAAACCGAAGTCGAGAACTTTTACCTGCCCACGTTCATTGAGAACGATATTTGAAGGTTTGATATCGCGATGAACAATGCCGCGTTCATGAGCTTCGGTGAGAGCCTCTCCAATTGAACTC
>QHXL01000377.1:0-3832 GCA_003222935.1 Acidobacteriota bacterium | reverse complement strand
AGGGTTAGACCATCCTCTAACAGCTTGTTCAAGGGGTTGCCATTAACAAATTCCATCACGATGAATGGTTGACCGTCGTCGGTTTCACCATAGTCGTAAACAGTCGCGATGTTGGGATGGCTGAGAGCGGAAACGGCGCGCGCCTCACGAATAAAACGGGCGCGGTAATGATGGTCGGTCGAACTGAGAAACTTGATGGCAACGCGTCGAGCAAGGTGTGTATCTTCGGCGAGGTAGACTATACCCATCCCGCCTTCGCCCAGTTTTTCGATAATTCGATAATGAGAAACTGTCTGACCGATCATTTCAACTCGAAGAAAAAAACTCATTGGTCATTGGTGGTCATTTTCCACTGATCATATGTCATTTTGAAGTTGGATCTCCTGCCAAATGACAAATGAGCAATGGAAAATGACCAATGACCAATAAGTCTTTTTCTTCCTAGCTAAGTACTGTAGCGCGAATCTTTGCTTCCTGCGCTTCACGGAAGCGGTGGAGTTTTTCGCGTAGCTCGGGACGATTGTTGGCGAGTATCGAAACTGCGAAGAGCGCGGCGTTGACAGCGCCTGGTTTGCCAATTGCCAGCGTTGCGACGGGAATCCCACCCGGCATTTGAACTGTTGCCAACAGCGAGTCGAGTCCATTTAAGGCTTCGCTTCGCATCGGCACGCCCAACACGGGTAACGTCGTATGCGCTGCCAGAACACCAGCCAGGTGGGCAGCGCCGCCGGCTGCTCCAATGATCACTTCAAACCCGCGGTTCTCAGCGTTGGAAGCAAATTCAGACGCCAGGCTTGGCGAACGATGGGCCGAGATCACTTTGCATTCATGGGCAACACCAAACTGCGTCAATGTCTCATCGGCGTGTCGCATGGTATCCCAGTCAGACTGGCTGCCCATTATTACGGCGACGAGAGGAGTGGTAGACGGAGATTGGGCGACGGGTTGACCGGACGATTGGGAGTCCGTCTTTGACTGCTTTCCTTTTGGTTTTGCTGGTTTGTTTTTATTAGCCATCTGTTTCTCCGTTACTCGTCCGTCATCTTGTTGTCCGATATGCGTTGCAGGCTCGTTCAATTAGTACAAGTTTGGAAGGGTGGTTTACCCCCGCTGGCCTGGCTAAAAAGAACTCCGATGTTGCTTTCTAGTTGGGCCAGCGGGGGCAAACCGCCCTTCCAAACTTGTACTAATTTCAAGTTCTTTTTGTCGTTCTGACTCTTGTAAGAGGTTCTATTGCTTGTCATAACGTTCGCATCAAGTCTCCTGAGACATTTCTTATCACGTTGCGACCAGCTTAAGCATATCGGACATTCCGCGCCAAACGACCAATGATTCTTTTCCGAACTATTCGCCCTGGCTCAACGTGAACCCGACTTGTCCGTCAAACGTGTACAAGTTTTCTGTCTTGATCGCGTCGTAACCGGCCGTCACGATTCGTCCAAGTAACGAAATGGTTTGCGTCGCCAAAACTGTAGCTCCGCCATCAGCCATGAAACGACAACGCCAGTGGTCGGAACAGAACGTCTCGGAATGACCGCCTGGCCAAACGGCGACACCGCGATTACTAATCATGGTTAGTTTCAAACCGTCGTCATTCACCTTACTAAGAGCTTCGCCGAGTTCCTTTGCCGAACCAGCACTCCAATCGAGGTAAACATCAACGCCAACCAGCTCTTTCTTTTCCGGTGTCCTTGCTGCGGTCGCTTTGCCTGCCTCGGGGTTGCCGCCTGAAGCCTGCTGATACTTCGCGGCCTTCAGGAGTTGGGGAACCTGGCCCATCCTTTCGATAACGGCATCGGCAAATTCTTTCGTGCCGACTTTTTGTTTACTGACGCTTTCGTCGTAGATGTCGTAAGTGTGAATGCCATCTTCAACTGTTCTGAGCCACGCGTTATGAACTCGTTCCGCCTGCTCGGTCAATCCGATATGGACCAACATCATCACAGCACCCAGCAACAAGCCTGACGGATTCGCCAGGTTCTGTCCGGCGCGTCTTGGAGCGGAACCGTGAATCGCCTCAAACATCGCCACGTTCTCGCCGATATTTGCCGAACCTGCGAGTCCGACTGAGCCGGCAATCTGTGCAGCAACATCTGAAAGGATGTCGCCGTAAAGGTTTGGCATCACCACCACATCGAAAGCTTCAGGAGTATCAGCAAGTTTTGCAGCGCCGATGTCGACGATCCAGTGTTCATTTTCGATGTCCGGATATTCTTTGGCAATCTCGTCGAATATTTTGTGGAAGAGGCCGTCAGTCAGCTTCATGATGTTGTCTTTAGTGAAGCAAGTGACTTTCTTTCGATTGTTGATGCGGGCGTACTCGAAAGCGTAGCGAATGATCTTTTCCGAACCTGGTCGAGAGATCAGTTTCAAACACTGCATGACGTCGGCGGTCTGACGGTACTCGATACCGGCGTAGAGATCTTCTTCGTTCTCGCGAACAATGACGACGTCCATTTTCGCATGTTTGGTTTCGACAAACGGGTGATACGACACACACGGACGAACGTTGGCATAGAGGCCAAGAACTTTGCGCACGGTGACGTTGAGGCTCTTATAGCCACCACCCTGGGGTGTGGTGATGGGGGCTTTAAGAAACACCTTGGTGCGTCGGAGCGATTCCCACGAGCTTGGTTCGATCCCCGATGAGTTACCGGCAAGATAAACTTTTTCGCCAATATCGATTCTTTCGATGTTGAGCGGGGCTCCTGATGCTTCGAGGATGCGGAGGGTGGCATCCATGATTTCGGGCCCGATGCCGTCGCCGTTTGCGACAGTGATAGGGATATTCTTTGACATTATTCCAAGCCTTTCGGGGATTATTTGGTGTTACGGAAGCAGGCAATATAAGCGAAAGATTTGATCGGGGCAAACACGGAAAGCAGAGCTTTGTGCTTTGAAGTGCCTTGAGCTTAGTGCTTTGTTCGTGTGAGAAAATACCTGCTCATCCACCAGGAGTGAACAAAGAACAAAGCACAAAGTACAAAGAACAAAGCACCAAGTTCTGCCCTCAGAATTTGTCTTGACTCGTTTCGAAGGCGTCCGGCATACTTTTCTCACCAGATACCTGCTCTCGCGCATCAATGGTGACTGCGCCTGTCCGTGATCGTAAGGCGACGAGGTTCGGCTGATAGAGAGTGAGGCAGTTGTCAACCTAGTTAGAAGCCGCTCTCGAGATTTTTAGAGCACCGGGTGCGTCGCACTCGCCGAAAGTATCGGCATCTCCCCCCGAACTGAATCAGCGAATTTCAGCAAACCCGCGCTTCCCTTCAAAAACAAGGATAGTAAGAAGAATGGCTACAAAACTATACGTAGGAAACCTCTCGTTTCGTACTACGAGCGAGGAACTGCGCGAAGCTTTCGCTGCAGTAGGAACAGTGGAATCAGCCTCGATCATTGAGGATCGAGAAACTGGTCGATCCCGTGGCTTTGCTTTTGTGGAGATGGCTACACCCGAGGAAGCGACAGCAGCAATCGAAGCTTTTAACGGGAAAGACTTTGGCGGACGCAATCTAACCGTCAATGAAGCAAAGCCGAGGGAAGATCGAGGCGGCGGGGGT
The DNA here is from genome assembly GCA_003222935.1 of Acidobacteriota bacterium. Lineage (GTDB taxonomy): Bacteria > Acidobacteriota > Blastocatellia > Pyrinomonadales > Pyrinomonadaceae > PSRF01. Next base: position 272 of record QHXL01000377.1, on the reverse strand, counting down.
GGTCGCGGTGGTTATGGCGGCGGTCGTGGAGGTGGTGGCGGCCGTGGCGGCTACGGCGGCGGAGGTGGACGCGATCGCGACAACGATCGCTTCGAACGAGAACCACGCTGGTAACATCCTTACAAAGACTTTGTCGGGGCGGCTCTCCGTGGCCGCCCCTTCTTTTATTCATGACCTCGGTGTATTCATGACTTGATCTCACTTGTACATTCCTCTAAATTTCATACGCTCGACTAACTCACATCGAGGTACCTCACAAATGCCGTACTTTA
>QHXL01000376.1 GCA_003222935.1 Acidobacteriota bacterium | reverse complement strand
CGACATACTCACCGGCAGCGTTGATGGCATTGAAAGTCGTAGCTGTGCCAAAGTCGACAACGATGCAGGGACTTCCATGTCGGGACACTGCGGCAACCGCATCGACGATTCGATCAGCCCCAACATCCGACGCTGGCTCATAAAGTATCTTTAGACCTGTATCAGTCGAGTGGTCTATGAATAACGGTGTCAGGTGAAAATAGACCTCGGCCATTCTCTTCACCGTGTAATTCAGGGGCGGAACAACAGAGGCCACGGCTATCGCTTCAATGTCCTTGAAGTCCATCTGGGCCAGCGCAAAAAGGTTTCGAGCGTGTACGCCGTACTCGTCTACCGTCCGCGCCGGGTTCGTCGTCAAACGCCAGTGAGTCAACAGCTCGGCCTCTCGGTAGACACCGAGTGTCGTATTCGTGTTACCGACGTCAATCACCAGAAGCATAAACGGGTTCCTCCGCTCTCTTATCCAGACTCTGCATATGTCGCTCGATCACTTCGGCCGCGCTGGCTGGCCCGTTCTCAATCTTGAGCTTTGCACTGATGTCACGTGCCCGCTGGACGTACGACGGATCATTAAGAAGAATTCCCAACTCACGTGCAACTCTTGGAGCAAAGTACTTCTGTCGATAAACCGTCCGGCTTGTTCCCAGTCTACTTGCGTGATCGGCGTTGTCTGACTGATCAAAAGCAAATGGAACAATCACTGTCGGCACGCCTGCCAGCAACCCCTGAGCTGTGGTTCCTACACCACCATGGTGGACCACCACCGCGGCTCGAGAAAACAACGGCTGGTAGGGCGCATAGTCGACTGCGATAATTCCTTCAGGCAATACTCCGAGCTTATTTCGTTCATCGCCTATAACCAGAATCGCACGTCTCCCGAGTTGTTTAGCCGCTTCGACACTCTCTTGGAAAAACTCCCTGGCAACCCAAACAGCCGTGGAACCCAGTGTGAAAACAATCGGCGGTGGACCTGAGTCGAGGAAATCCAGTAACTCCTGCGACATTGGCGATTCATGGTGACCATCGTAGAAACAAAATCCAGTTACATGAGTTTGGGTGGGCCAATCAGGCTGTGGCCTGGCAAACACGGACGAGAACATCGCCAGCACGCAGCCCGGAGAGTGTTGCCCTTCGAAAAGGGGATTACCGTAATCGGCAACCCCAATTTTGGTGCGTAACGCATCCATCTGCTTCGCCTTAAACTGACCCTTCATCGTATCCAGCATGAACTTCATGAACCGTGGTCCAAGCACCCGGAAAATCGTAGTCCATTGCCAGTAAGGCGGCACGGGTGAATCGTATGCGGAAAAGAAGGAGAACGGCGCCAGTACGGTGGATATCCAGGGGATTCCAGTCTTGTAGCTGACTAAAGGCCCGGCCGGGGCCGCGGGGTGCGTGATAAGCAGGTCAGCTCCTTTCGTTACTTCCAACAAATCAGAGTAACTTTCGGGGAGGGCTGCGTGAATTATCTCCTCAGTCAGGAATTTTGGACCTGACCTTGGTTCCATGATCTTTTCGATGAGTTCCTGGTCCTGCCACTTCGGTTGCGGGAGGTTAGGACGAACAGCCGCAAACTCGAGCCCGGCTTCCTGAATTTTCTCGCGGTAGTACTGCATTGTGGCGATGACAGGCGTGTGACCGCGAGCCTGGAGTTCCATCGCCAGGGACATGTAGGGATGCAGGTCTCCGAATGAACCAAACGTGCTGATAATAATTCTCATCTCTTGTCCGATATGCTTTAGCTTGTCGTGATCTTTGTTACAAGCTGGTGGCACTCCATGGCTCACTGATGTCCGATATGCTTTAGCTTGTCGTGATCTTTGTTACACGCTCGGTGGCACTCCATGGATCACTCTTGCGCGTCACGACAAGCTAAAGAGGCTCTTGCAAAAGTCAGTGCTTTGTCCTGGCTCCGGAGGAGCCAAATATTTATAGCACTCGTCTCAACGACACAGCGCGCACTCCGTTAGGAGTGCCACATGTCCAACTGGAGAAGTCTGATCAATTGAAGTAATGAAACAATATCGCACTCCTAATGGAGTGCTTCTCTTTCTGGCGCCCGCCCGCTATAAATATTTTGCTCCGCTGGAGCAACGAGTACGGACCCGGTGTTCAAAAAGCAGCTATGAGGTGACTTTTGCAAGAGGCTCTAAAGCATATCGGACATTCTCACACTCACGTCACCGGCTCTCACTACAACTATCTCGCCCGCGGCCGTCTCCACTCGTAGTGCTCCGTCAGACTCGAGCCCCCGAGTCACCCCGTTCAAAGTATTCTCACCATTATTCACGCTAACACTCTTCCCTTCACTGTACGACGAGTGGCTGACCCATGCTGCAAGTATCCGATCAGGACCATTAACTTCGTGAATTAACTCGTACCAACTCGCCAAAGCCTGGACCAGTGCGGCGAGGACCGTCTCGCGATCAATCCTACGACCGCCAGCTTCGGCCACCGAAATCGCGACACGGGCCAGCTCTTCCGGAAACGCTTCTTTCGTTAAGTTTATTCCGATCCCCAGCACCACCGCTCGACCGGCTTCCGTGTCGATAACTTCCGCGAGTATGCCGCAGATTTTTCTTTCACTAGCAAGAAGATCGTTTGGCCACTTGATATCAGTTTGGAGTTGGCACGCTTCCCACAAGGCATCGTTAACTGCCAGCGCCGCCATGAAAGTGATTAAAGGCCAGCGTTCCTGAGGAATTCAGGGCCTAAGAAGAAGACTGAAGTAAAGACCAGCTCCCCTCGGCGACACCCACTTGCGTTGTAGACGCCCCCGGCCCGCGGTTTGCTCGTCAGCTACTACAGCAAGTCCTTCTGCGGCGCCTTGCGCAGCCAAACGCGCGACTTCGTTGTTTGTTGAAGGAAGAGATTCGTAGCGAAGGATCTTGTTCTTGAAAGAGTTCATCGAGACGTTTGGATTGTAAGCTTCAAACGGAACGATTCACCAGTGGGCAGTGATCGGAATAGGAGACAATGATGAGTTTGCTCCGGAAGTTTGAAGTATCCCTGGCGCTATTATCGTTAGTTGCTGGCGTGGTCTTTCTCTTACTGATGTGCCACTTGTCGTTTGCCTTCAACACCGTATTTGGAATCGTTTATCTCACTCTCTTCTACGTCTACCTGCGAGGTCGTCACAGGATCAACATCCCGGTTTCACTCATCGTGCTGGTCTTTGTCGCGCTCCAGGTTGATGCGCTTGGGAATCTATTTGGAATGTACGGGACCCGGTTTGGTCCCCTTCAGTACGACGAGTTCTCCCACATGATGGTCCAGGTGATGGTCAGTCCGGTTATTGTCTGGTTGGTCCAGAATGTCTTTAAAAGATTGGGACATCACTTATCGATTCCGCTGACGGCGTTCATTGCGGCCTGTATTGTTTTCAGCTTATCGGCGTTTTACGAGATCATCGAGTTGTGGGACGAGAAGTATCTTCACCCGGGTCGCATCTGGAGCCCACTTGATACAGCAACAGACTTGCAATTCGATCTCTGTGGGATCGTGTTTGGCACTTTGCTGGCGTGCGTGCTGTTGAAACAACCAGTACCTCGACAAGTACTGACGCGCGCCTGAAGTCTTCTCTGCGTATTCTCTGTGTCTCTGTGGACTCTGTGGTTAGTGTGGATGAACGCCTTCAGAACCACAGAGACACAGAGGCGCAGAGAATACACAGAGAGTTTCACAC
>QHXL01000375.1:6554-9363 GCA_003222935.1 Acidobacteriota bacterium | reverse complement strand
ATCGTTAATACCGCGGCGCGACTGCCGAAGTGGAGCGACAAGTTTCCGCTTCTCAAACTCCCAGTCCTGCGTGGGGGCGCTGTCCTTGTGCAGTCGATGGGCTTAGGAATCAAAGCACTCAACTATTCGGCGAGTGAAGCCTTTGTAGAAGCTGAAGAGGCAACAGAAGTTCAGGTCGCACTGACACCTGCAGTGATTGAAGGTGAAGGCGATTTCGCTGGCTTGACTGGCGCGGTGCCGGGACTCTTCCCCGTACCTACACAACCCAGGCCTGCAGACGAACTAAAAAAAGGCGCAACCACTGCCGCAATCGGCTCAATCATTTTTGCGTTAATCTTCAACGTTCTACTCTTTGTTGCCGCGCCTCTCCTGCTGACCAACGCACTCTTTATTTCAGCCGGATGGGCAACAACACCCGCGGTTCAGTCAGTACAATCAACATCGGCGACTTCAACTGAAACGACTGCTGTCCCGGAACAGCAGTGGTACAAAACCACGTGGGAGAAAGTCCGTTACTATTTACACCCGGTGCGCCCGTCCGTCGGTTTCAATCTGATAGACGGCGTTATCCGAATGACGTTCTTTCTGATCATGATCTTCAGCTTTTCACTGTTGAAGGATATTCGTCGCGTCTTTCAGTATCACGGAGCTGAACACAAGACTGTGTTCACCTGGGAAGCAGGTCTACCTCTAACCGTCGAAAACGCTCGACCCCAACCACGTCAACATCCGCGCTGTGGAACCAGTTTCCTAATGGTGGTGATGATCGTGGCAATAGTGTTGTTCTCGATAGTCAAGTTTGATTCGTTGTTGCTGAACTTTTCTGTCCGGATCGTCTTGATGCCGCTCGTAGCGGGTCTTTCGTACGAAATTATCCGACTCTCCGCTAAGAAAGAAAGCAGCTGGTTTTTCAAGTTCATGACTAAACCCGGCGTTTGGTTGCAGAACATAACTACGAAAGAACCAGATGATCAGCAGTTGGAAGTTGCTCTCGAAGCGTTGAAAGAATCACTCAAGCTGGAGCCACAAGAGAGCGAACCAGCACTCGCCCCGATGTCGTGAGGTTGTATGTTAGATAAACTCGAGCAGATAGAAGCACGTTACGAAGCGTTGGCAGGTGAATTGTCATCACCTGAGTTGCTTGCGAATCCGTCTGCTTACGGTCAGGCTGCAAAGCAACATCGTTCGCTCGGCGAAGTAGTGCAGAAGTATCAGACGTGGAAACAGTTGAAAGCCGAGTCGGTTGGGGCTCGCGAGTTGTTCGATACTTCAGACGACGACGAAATGCGCGAGATGGCTCGACTCGAACTCGAGAGTCTGCAAGCAAAACTCGAGCAGACCGAGAACGAACTCCGAGTACTCCTAATACCCACCGATCCAAATGACGAGAAGAATGTCATTCTCGAAATTCGAGCCGGGACCGGTGGTGACGAAGCGACCTTGTTCGCAGCCGAAATGCTCCGCACCTATGCTCGCTATGCTGAAAAGCAGCGTTGGAAGTTTGAAATCCTGGAAGCATCGGAGTCGGGGATCGGTGGATTGAAGGAAGCAATCGCTTTGATTGAAGGCGATAGAGTTTATTCAAAATTGAAACATGAATCGGGCGTGCATCGCGTTCAGCGAGTGCCGCAAACTGAAGCGAGTGGACGCATACACACTTCGGCAATCACCGTTGCTGTACTGCCCGAAGCTGAAGAAGTTGATGTAAAGATCGATGCCAAGGATCTGCGAATCGATACTTTCTGCTCGTCGGGTCCCGGTGGCCAGTCGGTCAACACCACCTACTCAGCAGTTCGTCTAACCCACTTGCCAAGTGGTGTGGTCGTCTCGATGCAGGATGAGAAGTCGCAGATCAAAAATCGCGAGAAGGCAATGCGAGTACTTCGTGCGCGACTTCAGGAACTTGAGGAGCAAAAGCAACACGAAGCACAGGCTACCGAGCGTCGCTCACAGGTTGGCTCCGGTGATCGTTCCGAAAAGATCCGCACCTATAACTTTAAAGAGAATCGCGTCTCTGATCATCGTATCGGGTTGACTATTCACCAACTCGACCTGGTAATGGAAGGAAACCTCGATCCCTTCATAGATGCCCTCGTAGCTCACTATCAAGCTGAAAAACTCAAAGGCGAAGCAGTGGCAGCCTAGGTCTTTTGTCTTTTGATGTAGCCTTGGTTGCCCTGGGTATTGGATACTTCCATGAAGACCAAAGACCCAAATTCCAAGTCCACTCAAGTTCTTCTCGTTCGTCACGGACAATCTCAAGGTAACGCCGAAGGGCGCTTCGGTGGTCACACAGCCACACCTCTTTCTCAACGAGGGGTCATACAAGCTCACGCAACTGCAACCGTTTTAGCTACTGAATCGATAACAGCAATCTATTCAAGTGACCTTGCGCGAGCGATGCAAACTGCCACTCCTCTCAGCAAGCTTAGAAACTTGAAGATCAACTCGTGCGATGCGTTCCGGGAACGAAGCGTCGGTGTAATGGAAGGACTAACTTTCGAGGAAGCTGCTGAACAACATCCCGATCAGTACGCAGCACTACTTCGTCGCGACTTTGAACATGTGTTAACGGGCGGAGAAAGTTATCGACAACTCCTCGATCGAGCAAGACAGAAACTCGACGAGATTGTGTCGGAACACAAAGGTGGAAGTATTGTTGTGTTCAGCCACACAGGAACGATCTGCATCATGGCGCTCCATCTGATGGGTGCGCTAGACGCCCCTGAACTAAAACCGGTGTGGTTATCCAGTTCGAACTGTGGAATCAGCCGTTTCGATTTACGTGAGGATGGGTTTATTCGAGTAG
>QHXL01000375.1:472-6523 GCA_003222935.1 Acidobacteriota bacterium | reverse complement strand
TTTAGCGCAACGCCAGTCGTGCCTGTTCGGCATTGGTCCAATCGCACAGTATTTTTATATCGTCTGCGGTCGGTTTTGAACCGGGATGAAGTGGAGTGTATGAACTGAGCGGCATGTCTCCTTCGGTAGCCAACTCACACATATCATCAAGGTTGTGACTCTGCTGACGCTTGTCGTATCTACCCCACTCAGACAAATTCAATTGCTCGCGCCCGTCGTTTACATGATCAATGACAAACCAGGAAACCGGCGCAACCCGGCTGTACCATGGCCAGCGAGTATTGTTTGAGTGACAGTCAGCGCAGGAGCGATCGAGAACTGCCTTAACATTCGCCGGGACCTGAGCGTGCGACTCCAGTGCTAGCGAGGCTTCCGCTGTCGGATTAGTTCTCTTTGGACCAAAGAACTGCATAACGACAACCACAATTACCGCCGCCAGCAATAACCACTTGAGTATTCTCTTCACCTTAGTCATTTAAGCCTCATTCTACGAGTTAGCTGCCAATCTGCGAATACTAGTGGCACATCAACCATTGCAAGTTGGGAAGGGCGGTTTACCCCCGCTGTTGCTCTTCTCTGCGAAACCTCAGCGCTCTTTGCGTCTCTGCGGTTTTTGGTGTTCGGGCAATTATCACGGCAGAGACGCAGAGGACGCTGAGAATTGCGCAGAGATTTCTGAGCAATGCAGAACTACTTGGTTTTGGTAACGGGTCGTTCGATGCCTTTTTTAAGTCCCCAGTATGCCTCCGCAACTTTCTTCGGAATCGGTGTGCGAAGCGCCCACGTTTCTTCCAATTGAACTCTCCATGATTCGAGCATTTCTCCATTTAGACGAAGCACCCCGGCACGCGTTACGTCCATCGGCGGCGGCGCGAATGAAGCGATCCTGTCGTAGACTTTGCCGCGCTCCTCTCCCTCGACGCGTGGTAGCAGATGCCAAAGCGTCAATGTGTCGCGACTCCGAGAGTTATTCAGCATCTTACCTAATGCAACCTTCTTAGTTGTGGCGTCACTGTCAAAGTCCACTTTTCTTAGCGACTGACGAAACTCCTGATTTGCATCCTCGAAGTATGGAGTGCCTGGGCCAACGCCTGGTTTAGTTTCACAAGCCGCTCCGGCAGGTACCATCGACTCTCGATCTTTTAACTCCAACGCAACCCAACCGGAAGTAACTCGCAGAAGACTCGCGCCTGCATCGTCTACTTCCAGGGTATAAGCACAGCCGAGGTCTGCGGCTACGGCGGATGGAGTATCAACAAAAAAGAGTCTCGGTGGCGCCCAGATTCGCGCGCTTAGCTTGCCCCGAGCGAGCTCAAGCCGATGTGACAAGTCTGATACGGGTATTCGAATCGACTTCAACATGACCAATTGAGCTCACGGCAACCTGCGCAACAGAATTACCATCGGTCTCCAGCCACTCACCAACCGTCAACTGAGCTTTCTTCTCAACATCGCAAGATCCGACGCGTACCGTACCGTTAACTCGCTCAACTTCCCAGGAAGCCACCGTATTGACGGGTGGTGGTAAGGGTGGACGACGCATCCACCAGATTCCAAGTACAGCAACCACCAAAAGCACAACTGCGGCCGCAGCCAGTTGTGTCTGCCATGAGTTCAAGAAAGCCCAGCCACTGCCTGGCCGCGAGGCAGGAGTCGTTTCAATCTTCGCTTCAATGTTCTGCCAGAGACTCGCTGAAGGAGAGAGCTGCGGTAACTGCTCGGCAAACTTTATCCCAAGTTTGATTTCTTCATACGCTGAGCGACACCGCGCACAAGCGAGAATGTGCTCGCTAAACTCTCGCGACTCATCGACACTCAGTTCGCCGTGACAGTAAGCCGAGATGTTTTTGGAAACGTGCTTCGAAAACATACTTCCTATTCCTCGCCGACGACGTGTTCGCGCAGATGGGCCAGATGTTTGGACAGTTGACTGTGACCGCGATTAAGCCGCGAAGCCACAGTTCCTTTTGAGCATCCCATCACCGTCGCTATTTCGTCGTACGACAGTCCCTCGATATATTTCAGTAAGATCGGCAAACGAAACTTTGGCTTCAAAAGACCAATCGCCACTCTCACTGATTCCGCCACTTCGGTTCGCGCGTATTGCTTCTCCTGGGGTTTCTTTTCTGACCTGTCATTCATTGCTGACGTGTCTCCCCAGGGAATTAAGCGGCGCCGCCTTCGACGTTCGTCCATGCAGGCATTCACAACGAGGCTCCTCGAAACTGCTTTATCGCCGTAAACAGTTTCAGAAAGATCTGCTGGGTGACATCATCGGCTATCGATTTGTCGCCACCGACGGAGTAGACAGCGATGGAAAACACCTTGTCCTTGTAAGTTTCGAAGAGAGTTTGAAAGGCGTCGCGATCACCCTGCTGGCAGGCTTCAATTATGCGGCCATTGATAATCTGCTCAGCCATTACGGCGCGCTGCTCCATTTCGCTCCCCCGCTTACTGCCGCTAACAAAAGATTAGACGGAGGGTAACGCAGGTTTCTTCCCTTTAATGTCCGATATGCTTCAGCTTGTCGTGACTTAGACAAGAGGCTTGATTAAACACGAGGAGGTCTGAAACGAAAGTCACGACAAGCTAAAGCATATCGGACATTTTTTCCGAAGCTCCTAAGAACTTAAAAAGCCTCCCAATAACGGGAGGCTTTGCGTGTCCTGATTCGAATAATTCTTAGACAAGCATTGACGCTTTACTCAACTCAACACCACTCTGCCCGACCGCAGCATCTTCACCCTCAAAAGTTCGGCGGCGATGAACGGCCCCATCCGATTCAAAGAGATAAGCTGAGGGAGCTTCGCGCATGATGATGTCTTGCAAACGCATCAACCCGTAAAGCAAAGCTTCCGGACGCGGCGGACAACCCGGGATGTATACATCCACCGGAATACAGCGATCTACACCTTGCATCGTTGAGTAGGAGTCAAAAGGTCCGCCGGTTGAGGCACAAGCACCCATGGCGATCGCCCATTTTGGTTCGGGCATCTGATCGTAAACGCGTCGGACTACCGGCCCCATCTTCAAGGTCACGGTGCCGGCGATAATGATCAAGTCGCTCTGTCGCGGGCTTGGCCTGAATACTCCGGCTCCAAAACGATCGATATCGAATCGACCAGCGCCGGTTGCAATCATCTCAATTGCGCAACAAGCCAGACCAAAGGTCATGGGCCATAGCGCAGACTTTCTGGCCCAGTTAACAACTGGCGCGGCCAAATCCATACCCTTGGCGCCAACACCCCGTCGAATCGAATTCATGATCGAGTCGACAGTAGTTAGTACAAATCCCTCTTCGTGTTCAGACATAATAGATTTCAGATTTCAGATTTCAGATTGAAGATTGAAGATTGCATCTGTTGTATCGGGCGAGTCGATTAGTTTTTCAAGACCACAAATCGAAAGTTAACTGCTAACGAATCGACCAATCTGAAATCTGCAATCTGAAAATCTGCAATCTTCATCAGGCCCATTCGAGTGCGCCTTTGCGCCAGGCGTAGTAATAACCGACCACAAGGATCGCGATAAAGACAAACATCTCGACAAGGGCAAATTTGGTAAACGAAAAGTCATCTCCCATGAAGATAATTGCCCAGGGCAAAAGAAAAATCGTCTCGACGTCGAATATCAGGAATAACATCGCTACGATGTAATACCTGACGGTGAAACGATCATGCGCTTCAGTGATTGGGTCGATGCCGCACTCATAAGGTCGCATCTTGGCTTTCTCATACTTGATGGGTCTGAGAAATCGGCCAAGGATTAGCGGCAAAACGGGAAACACGACGGCGACGGCAAAGAAAATCATTACCGGCCAATACGCTGTGATTGGACTGCCGATGTTGGAATTTGTAGTGGAAGCTACTGCCTCAAGAAGCATTGTTCTCTCATGCAGAAGGCCGATGACGTTGATGAACGCCAAAATAGTAAGCGTGGCGGAAGATTGTGTCAACGAACTCTTTAAGAATGTCCGATATGCTTCAGCTTGTCGTGACCTGCGGAACAGGCGTGATCAACCTTACGGACGAACTTCAGTTTTTCGATCTGTCGCTTGTCCAGGTCACGACAAGCTAAAGCATATCGGACATTCCCTGTGTTCATATTTATGTAACTTCAAAGCAAGACGTATTTAAGGCAAAAGACATATGGTGTTCCTGCCTTTCCAATTCCAGAAATTCAACAACTCGAAGCGAGGAGCAAGACCGATGACGTTCGCAAGCTCTCAATATCTGCGATTAACGACCTGTATTGGCGCGTTCCTAATGGCAGTTGCTCTTAGTTCCCAGATAGGGCAAGCACAAGAACTCGCTAACCACTTAGAAAAACCGGCAACGTCCGCCGCCACCACTGAACCCACCGTGAGTGAGCGCGTACGTACACTGGAAACTGAACTCGAACGTCAAAACGCCAAGCTGGATCAACTTCAAAAGACAATTCTTGAACAGCAAAACGCGATTCAAGCGTTGCTCGCAAAGATCTCGACTACTCCAAAGTTGATTGAAGCGGTCGCAAGTTCCGAAGCACTGGTCGTCGCAACCACTTCTTCGACAACTTCACCACCAATTGAGACAACTCAAACGCCGTCCACCGTCGAACAGCGAGTCACTAAGCTCGAAGGTCAAGCGTTAAGAATCGGGCCACTCCGGGTTAGCGGAGACTTTCGGCTACGTTTCGACGGCACCTTTAGATCTGCTACCGAACCAGGTGTGCCCTCAGTACAACACGTACAGAATGCTCGAGCACGGTATCGGTTTAGGGTAAACCTCGATACCGACCTATATCCGACGCTGAGTTTTCATGGACAACTTTCTACGGGTCCGGAAAACAACGGATTGACGCTCGATCAAGACTTCGGCGGGATCATCACTCGCCATCCCTTCTTCATTAGTGAAGCCTGGGTCGACTATCACCCCATCAAATCAGTTCAACTACAAGGTGGTCGCGTGCAGGCTATCTTTGCCGACAACTCGCGTTTCCTCTTTGACGACGACCTTCGGTTCAACGGATTCAACGAAAAATATGTAAAGTCACTGGATAAGAATGCCGGCTACTTTTCCAGTATTGAATTTCGCGCTGGTCAATACATTCTCAGCAATCCAAACGTAGCGATCATCGCAGCCGGTAGTCCGCTGGCTAAAGCGGGTGAAGTGGTAGGCACCACTGGCCGTTCATCGAACTTGTTCCACCAGGGTTTGTTGTTCAATCAGAAATTCAATGAGAAATGGTCAGATCAGTTTGGGGGTGATGTGCAAGTTTATCGAAACGCCAATCAGATTGCGCTCGCGTCAACAACGGACGGCGCCGCACTGCTCATTCAACCCGGAATCGGACTTGCTCTTTCAGGACCACTTACCGGATCTGGAAACGCCACCACGACTCCAGGCGGCGCCATGTTTACGGCTCCGGGATTTCAGATCGCTCGACTCACTTATCGTCTGAATTACGCCGGCTTCAACACGGGTAGCCACACGTTTCCACTAATCTTCAATCTTCAACTGGCCCGCAACGTGGCAACCGGATTGAATGAACGGGATGCACTACTGACTGCACTACAAGTAGGAAGGATAACGAAGAAAGGCGACACGTCGTTTCTGTATGTCTTCAGTATCAAAGGCGCAAACGCTTTGATATCTCAACTCACGGACGACGATCTCGGAACCGGCACCGGCGTAAATATTCGAACTCATCACTTCCGCTTCGAATACGGAATCGCGAAGAAGGTTACGCTGCAAAGTCTGTTCTTCATTCAGAACTCATTGCGCAGCAGCGGACAGTATCCAGGCTTCTTCGTTCCAGTTAGCGCCTTTGTGCCAACGTCATATCGCGTACAACAACAGATCGTCTTTTCATTTTAGCTGGGAAGCTGATTTACTGAGACCGCGGGCGTCTCGCCCGACCAACGCCGCTCTGCGCATTCACTTCGCGAGGGCCTCGATCCCCGCGGCAATGTTTGCGCCCCCGACAGCGCTGTTGCAGGCGAGACGCTCGCGGTCTCAGTCTGCGGGGCATAACTCGAGCGCACTAAATCATGAGGGCGCTAACTAATCC
>QHXL01000375.1:0-409 GCA_003222935.1 Acidobacteriota bacterium | reverse complement strand
GACACGCTTGGCAACTGCCTTAACTCGCGATTCGTCAGCTGTGGGTTTCGCGTGAACAGCTGCACAAGACCCGTGTGGTTCATTACCTGCTGGATAAGTGACCCGCGTCTTCACCGGACAATCCGCCCGTGCAAGCAGCCCGGTTCCAGGATCAATCAAAACAGTTACAGTCTGCATCGGCTGCAGCGGCGTCGCATTCACTTCATTTGCCCTGACGTCAGTTGCTGTCGATTCCGAAGGTTCTGACTCAGTTCGATTTCTATTGCGCGACGAAGAATCACTTGCCGTATGAGCGTTAGCATCATTGGCTACGCGAGATTCCGCTGGTCGCGCTTCTTGAGAACTCATCTCGCTCGCACCTATTTGTGCGGAGCGAAGCAAGGTCCGACTCGTAAAAAAGAACACCGCA
>QHXL01000374.1:4820-5173 GCA_003222935.1 Acidobacteriota bacterium | reverse complement strand
TTGAGACTTATTGCCTTACGAAATGGCTGGACAGCCTCCTGGTATCGATCGGCACTAAAATATGCATAGCCCAGGGTGTAATAACTTTCGGGATAGTCGGGTCTTAGTTGGATTGCTTTTTGTGCTGCGCTGACCGCTTGAGCGTATTCCTGGTTTTGCGCGGACGCATAAGCTAAACCTACGTACGCTTCTGCCAGGTCGGGTTTCAGCTCAATCGCCTTTTTAAAGTTTTTGATTGCGTCAGAGTGAGACTGCACAATGTGACGCTGAAGGCCGTCGACGTAAACTGCACCCAGACCAAAATAGGAGCGATAATCATTTGGATCCAATGCGGTCGCAGCCGAGTAATGTCT
>QHXL01000374.1:0-4706 GCA_003222935.1 Acidobacteriota bacterium | reverse complement strand
CAATGTCTCCGCAAGTGGAGGAGTCGGTGTCGGTTTAGCGCTCGCAACTCGAGTGTTTGGTCCAAGCGGGCGATTTGAAGTTGATTGTGCGGCCGTCGTCGTTCGGGTTGAGGCTGGGCGTCTGCGTACCGGTGGGTTTGGCAGTCGGAGTGCAGGTTCTTCGCCGCTGCCTGAACTGCCCTTACGCAATTCTCCCTGAAGCGCAAAAGCAGGTAGACCAACGAAGAGAACAACGATGAAAGTGAAAACAGTTTGTCGGGTCAACATATTTAATGTCCGATCTGCTTTAGCTTGTCGTGACTTACCAAAGTGGCTTGCTTAGATCAATGGGCTTGCCTTTTATGCGAAACGCCGCGACGTAGTCAATATAAATCCTTGTCGGGGCGTCACTCCTTGGGTGCCGCGTCTTAGCATGATAGCGCTTAGATCCGTCAGAAGGGACGCCCACGGAGCGACGCCCCGACAACTAAAATCCTCTTGTTTGACACCTTTCAACCTGCGGGCTACCATCCACCCCGACTAAAAGACCTTTTAAATATTGAAAGCGAAACTCGCAACGCATTAATGCCTCTCGGTACAGCAGAAAGTATTCTCGACCTCATCGGTCACACCCCACTTCTTCATCTCGCCCGTTTCGCTCCACCACCTTTAGCGGATATCTACGCAAAGATTGAGTGGCTAAACCCAGGCGGCTCAGTTAAGGATCGCGCCGCCCTCGGCATGATCCTGGATGCTGAGCAAAAGGGACTACTTCGTGCAGGCTCAACTATCATTGAGCCAACAGCCGGTAACACTGGAATCGGCCTGGCACTCGTCGGAATCGCAAAAGGCTATCGAGTTGTGCTTTGTGTGCCGCAGGGTTGGGCGGCGATATCGAATACGTTCCACACGAAGCCGGAATGACAGGTGCAATCGACCGTTGAATGGAATTGGCCGGACAGATCGAAAACAGTTTCGTCCCGCAACAGTTTGAGAATACAGCGAACCCATGTTTTCATGAGTCAACCACTGCGAGCGAAATCATTGAACAGATGAATGGCGAGATCGATGCGGTGGTTATCGGCGCTGGAACCTCCGGCACTTTTGTTGGAGTAGCGCGCGCTGTTCGAAAAATCAATCCCGATGTTCTTTGCATCCTCGTCGAGCCGGAAGGGTCAATCTATGGAGGCAATCCTCCTGGCCCGAAAAAGATCGAAGGTATTGGTCAACGTGATTTCATCCCTTCAATCTTCGACGCATCACTTGCTGACGAGATAATGATGGTGATGGATGAAGACGTTTGTGCTTCACTTAAACGACTGGCCACAAAGGAAGGACTCCTTGGTGGCTGGTCCTCCGGCGCAGCGGCAACAGCGGCTTACAAAGTTGCTGAACGCCTGGGACCAGGTAAACGCATCGTCACCGTTTTTCCAGACGGCGCAGAGCGATATCAAAGCCAGGGAATTTTTGAAGAATGTAAGTAGCACAGACTTTAGTCTGTGTTTAGCCTGAGAGCATGATTCATTGAGACTACATAGACTGAAGTCTGTGCTACCAATTTTATGGGATTTGCAACTACAGCTATTCACGTCGGTTCGGAACCTGATGAAGCTACCGGCTCCGTCACCGTTCCGATTTATCAAACATCTACCTACGCGCAAGACGCGCTCGGTAAACATAAAGGCTACGAATACGCACGCACGCAAAACCCGACGCGTTCGGCCCTGGAACGAAACATCGCAGCACTAGAGGGAGCTCGTTTCGGTTTTGCCTTCGCATCGGGCATGGCGGCGATCGACGCTACATTGAAACTCGTCAAAGCGGGCGAACATGTCATCGTTTCTGACAACACCTACGGAGGAACGGCACGGCTCTTTACAAAAATACTGGCGAATTACAACGTCGAGTTTGAGTTTGTCGACACATCTGATCCACTTAATGTCGAAGCCGCGATCAAAGAGAACACCAAGATGGTCTTTGTCGAGACGCCGACCAACCCGGTGATGATCGTCACTGACCTTAAAGCCGTCAGTGAGATCGCTCATCGCGTCGGAGCCCGGGTCGTTTGCGACAACACTTTCATGTCGCCGTACCTGCAAAAACCACTCGAGTTTGGTGTCGACATTGTCGTGCACTCCACGACCAAGTACTTGAACGGTCACTCAGACGGCGTCGGTGGAATGGTAGTGCTCAACAACGAAGAAGACGCCGCCTGGATTGGCTTCGTGCAAAACAGTGCAGGAGCTATTTTGTCGCCTTTCGATTCGTGGCTCGTCATGCGTGGAACTAAAACGCTGGCACTCCGAATGGAGCAACACGACAAATCGGGACGAGCAGTCGCTGCATTTCTCGAGGAACATCCCAAGGTAAAGAAGGTTTACTACCCCGGCTCCGCGTCACATCCACAGCATGCGTTGGCGCGCCGGCAACAAAATGGATTTGGTGGAATGGTCGCTTTTGATGTAGGGTCACTCGCCGCAGCACGCACCGTACTCGAGTCAGTCAAGCTATGCACACTGGCAGAAAGCCTCGGAGGCGTAGAAACTTTGATCTCGCATCCGGCAACAATGACACACGCTTCAGTGGACGAGGAAAAGCGTGAACGCTTAGGAATCACGGATGGACTTGTCAGGATTTCAGTGGGAATTGAGGATACGGACGACATCATCGCCGATATAGATCAGGCTCTTGATAAAATTTGATCGCAATTCATTGTTTCTATTTGTTGGGCAACGTCGAACTAAATTCTGTGCGACAAAGTACACAAGTGACAGTCAAACGATAGAAGGGTTACAATGCGTCGGTCTCAGCACCTAAATAAGACTCCTTAATTTAATTCGCTCTCCTATGATTGTTGAGTTATACGCCAAATCAGACGTTGGCCGGGTTCGACGTGGTAATGAAGACAACTTCCTCGTCCTCGATCTCTCGACCGAGCAAACGTGGACCGGCAACGAAGGTGCAATCCCACCTGAGAAACTGACTCGTTTCGATCTCGGCAACAAAGGGCTAGTGCTCGTCGTGTCAGACGGAATGGGCGGTGCACTTGCCGGTGACGTTGCCAGTCGAATGGCTGTCGATTCCGTGCGCGAGATGTTAATCGGGTCCGGCGGTGAAGAAGCGTGCGATCCCAATATCGATCTGGTCGAATGTTTGAAGAATGCCACGGTCTACGCCAATCTTGCGATTCACCTTCGGAGTCAGGAAGACTCACGGTGCGCCGGAATGGGAGCGACTTTTACAGGAGCGGCCGTAAAGGGCGACAGTCTTGATCTGGTCCAGGTTGGCGACAGTCGAGGCTACGTAATCCGCAAGGATCAGATCCGACTGGCGACGAAGGATCAGTCACTGGTTCAGCAGCTGGTCGATGTGGGTCAGATTAGCGAGAGCGAGGCGGAGACCCACATGTTTCGCAATGTGATTCTCCAGGCACTCGGCGCCCAAAGTGAAATAACTCCGGTGACGGGACGAATACGTTTGCGGCAGGGTGATCTGGTTTTGCTGTGTAGCGACGGATTATCCGGAAAACTTCGCGCAGAAGACATTCAGAATATTGTTGTGGGTAGTAACGGCGACCTGGTAAAGGCTTGTGATGCCCTGATTGATGAGGCGAATAACCGTGGCGGTGAGGACAATATTACGGTTGTGCTGGCCCGCTTTCATGGAGATGACCTCGAGGCACCTGCTACGGAACGAATCACAATTGAGTTACCACCACTCGAAGAAGATAAAACACTCGACGACACCTACGAAGCTGACACTGAACCCAAGCAAATGTGAGCCTCTACGTTTGTGACTTCTCACTAATCTCCGGCTTGGCACGCCAATCAGGTTCACCGCCAATTCGCTTTACATAAATCGACGCACCTTCAACTCGGTCGACACAGACGCGCTCCCCAGCCTCCAACGGCTCTTCACCCGTAACTGGGTAAGCGGTCCACGTAGAACCAAAAACCTTTACTGCGCCTTCCTGTAACGCTCCTTTACTCGACGATACGACCGTACCTATTTTTCCCGGCAAAGAGTCAACACCACTACGTAACGATTGCCCGCTCTTCTCGCGCGAGAAGTAGTTGACGAAGATCGTACGAGAGGCTGCAGTTAGACCAATTGAGACGATGGCAAAAACGAGGAACTGAAGGGCAAGACTATCGACACCAGCCAGTCCTAAGAGAGCGGCCGCCAGGGCTCCTATACCAAACCACAGTAGAACAAAACCCGTGGTGAATATTTCTGCGACGATGAGTATAGCTCCCAGAATCGTCCAGAAGATCCAGAACCATTGGCTCATCTTTTTATTTGCGCTCCAGTAAGTGGATGGGTGTTCATTAATGAATTGAACGAAATTGGACGGAATTGTTAACCCTTGACCAGGTTCTTCATCACGAACCAAACGTTTGCCGGTCGTTCCGCCAACCGTCGCATGAAGTAAGGATACCAGTGTTTTCCATAAGGCACATAGATCCTCATGTTGTAACCATCGTGTGCCAACTGCCGCTGAAGATCGCGCCGGATACCGTAGAGCATCTGAAATTCAAATTTATCCTTACCAATGCCCTCTTTTGCGGCGAAGTTGATCGTTGCTTCGATCATCTTCGGATCATGTGTCGCGATACCATGATAGGTGCCGCTCGCCAATAGTAGCTGCATCACCCGAACGTAATTGTCATCAACGTCTTTTTTATCCGGAAAGGCCACCTCAGGCGGTTCGTTGTACGCACCCTTAC
>QHXL01000373.1 GCA_003222935.1 Acidobacteriota bacterium | reverse complement strand
AAGCTTTCAACTGTGCTGCTTCAAGGATCGTGTCGATCGATTCCTTCTTAGCCGAGTCGATGAATCCGCAGGTGTTGACGACAATAGTGTCTGCCTCTTCGGCATTCGGTGTGATTTCGTAACCATTGTGTTTGAGTTGGCCCATCATCACCTCGCTGTCGACGAGGTTCTTTGGACATCCCAAACTTATAAAACCAACTTTCTTCATTATTGAATTACTCACTTACTTTTGTCCGATCGGATTAGTTTTCAATTTATAGTTTGTAATAAAGAACTTCATATTGAATGTTTTTTCTGCCGCTGAGCCTTTAAGCGACACCATACGCGGCAGCGACATACCTCTGACGGGTGTTGAATCTATTTTTACTTTCAAGACGATGTGCCCGACGACCGGGTCTTCGTTGATTGCCTCATAGCCCGTTAAGACAAATCCATTTCGACTTCGGAGCAGAGTTGGTTTGACGGTGCCCTGGGCGGTCGTTAGCTCCGTAATGACAAAATCCCTGGTGACCTTCACTCCCACTTCCATGGTTCGCTCGGTAAACGTCAACAAATAAGCTGAATTCAAGTCTTGCAGAACGAAGTGGTCGAGCTGGTCAGGTATTAGATAAGTCATCATAAACGGCAGCCACGTCATTAAGAAACCGGTGACGGATAGTTCGACACCTTTAGCAATAGTCTTGACCGCCTCAGCTTTCGGCCCGCTCAACTTTGGGCCCACAATCGTATGCGTAACGCGAACGGTTCCGTTTGCATCTGCAAACATCGAAAAACGAAGGTGACTGGCGATCGCTATGGCTTCAGGACGTTTTGCCGGCTCCAAATCGGCAAAAACCAAGTCCCAATTTGGTGAGACTGCCGCGGTGATTTCAGTCAGACCCTGTCGGCGCAACATGGAATAGACGTTCTTTGTGTCGTCGATGAATTTTTTATCGCTGGCAGGGTTTTGCGCCGGAACGAGACACGGCGATATCGAGAAGCAGACTAATAGTGAGAGTGAAACCAGCCGGTGGGATAACGAGATCAATTCGATACCCCGTTTACCTTTTCAAGGCCGGTTAATATCCGATTGATTTCGCGCAGCTCGATCGTCGAGAGTTGTTCGTTTCCAAACCGTACTCGATTGTACGCTTTAGTTATCAACGCAGCGTCCTCTGTACCAACCTGACTGGCAAACTCGAGTGGCGTTAAATGCTGATGTCCTTGTTGGGCCATAAGGTTAGTCAATCTCTCGTAGAAAAGGACACTTGAGATTTCGGGTCCATCAACCTCTGAAAAACTCAAACCTCGTCGCCAACCAACACGGAACACTCGCCGGAAAACAAACGTCAGCCCAATCAGAAGCACCGCGCCCAAAATTACTACGATTGTTGACAAAACATCCTTAGGTAGCCATCCGCGGATCCTTATCATTAGCTGTGACAGGAAGCGACCAGAATCAAAGACACGTTTATGAATCGAGGTTGCCAGAGTTTGCTGTTCCTGTTTGTCGTAACCCACGACGTATTGAAACCACATTAACTCCAGCGCCTCCGCGTACTTTTGCAGTTGAGCGGTAATGCCGGTGTGTACTGGTTCGACGCGCCCTGCTGGCGGCGTCGGATCAAACGTCACCCACGAACGTGACTCTGGAAAATAGACTTCAACCCACGAGTGCGCATCACTTTGTCTGACAGTGAAAGCCCCTGAAGCACTGTTGTACTCACCCGGCAGAAATCCATTGACTACTCTGGTTGCAATACCATGCGTTCGCAGCAGCACTGCCATCGCTGTCGAAAAGTATTCGCAGTGTCCAGCTTTAACGTTGAAAAGGAAGTCGGCAAGCGGGTCGCGGCCGGCCGCTTTCATTTGTAATGAATAGCCGTAGTTAGTCTGTAGCTCGGCTTCAATAGCCTTGGCTGCGTCGTACCTGTTCAGCGCACCGGAATTGAGAATCATCGTCGTCGCAAGTTTGGTGATGCGAGGATCGAGTTTATCCGGTAACTGCAAATAGCGTTGAAAGGAGGACGGGTAGGGCCGCAGATCCTGGCGTAGCATCTCGGGTGGCGGTTCCGTCATATCGGAAATCGCCTTGTACATCAATCGCTCATATTCATGTTTGCGCGCTTGAACAGAACGTTCTGGATCGACGCGAAGAATCGGAAAGTCTCCCCGAATTCCAATAAGCGTTGGCGCTGCGAAAAGGACAGGGGATTCAAGTGGCTCCAGGAAGACTGTCTGCGTTGTGAGCCTGTGTAACGCTTCAGTCCGACCAAACTGGAAGAAACCCCGATCGCTGGTAAGTTGTTCATTGACTCGCGCATCTGCAGATTTACGCCAACCACGACCAGTAAACTCATCGAGCGCGACCCCGCGCCACTTCAGATTTGGTTGAGGTTGCGCGTCTTCCAGTCTGACTCGCATTACCAATCCATCGTCCTGCTTTAGACTTCCAATCTCACCGAGCGTTACGTTTTCAGAAAAACCGATGAAGCGCGACAACCCCCCGCCGGCCCGGGTCAACGCCGCTGAGCCGGATCGTGGCGCTATCAGAAATAACGGTAGTGCGAGGATGAAGATCAAAATAAGCAGACCAACAGCAACGAACGGCAGACGTGCGGCTTCTGTTTTCCCCCAACTTCGATATCGGCCCTTCTTCTTAAAGACGCGGGAGTCGGGAGGAACCAGTAGTCGAGTTTCAGTGCGTGTTACTGCCCGACGCGCTTTTTGAATCTCAAAGGCCGTAACCGCAGATAATCCAGTCAGTAGATATAAGCTGAGTGTGCCCAGGAAGATTGGACTAAAACTTAGACCAGCTGCGAGCAGTACTTCGAAGAAAGAGATGAGATACAAGAAGACCCAGTCGCGATCCTTCTTTACCTGGAGAAGTTTCACCGCAGAAAGGAAGACGATCAGGTGCGCGAGGGCATTCACTCCCAGACGTTCAACCGGTTCGCCGATAGACTTTTGGTATTGCCAGTCGAGATAAAAAAGAGGAATCGAAAGCAGCACTACACCGAGGCCGATTCTTTCAGGAAGTTGCCATTTGGTGTCCTCTAGTTTCCAACTGACGATCATTACGGCAAAAAACAAGAGCGCCAACACGTAGCTCAACCCGCCCGCCAACACCAGCGCCAACATTGCGACACTGATCATCGAGTAGGAGATCGCCCGGAAGTAGGTAGAGAACTTCACTGACTATTTCTTGATCTTGATCTCAAAAAGTTTTGGCCAGAGTTTGCCGGTGACAAAAAGTCGTCCGCTCGACTCATCAAGAGCAATACCGTTGAGTACAGCTTCCTGATCGGGAGCCTCACTATGTTTAAGTAAGCCTGAACAGTCGATCCATGCGGTGACTGCGCCCGATTGCGGGTTGATGGTCACGATCCGATTGTCGTGCCAGATATTTGCGTAAATCTCGCCCTGGATAAACTCCAGCTCGTTTAGTTTGAAGACGGCGGTCCCGTTGTCGTTGACTGCGATCGTTCTGGTAACTCGAAACGTAGAGGGATCAAGAAACCGGAGTCGATTGCTACCGTCGCTAAGAATCAGCGACTGACCATCGTTGGTTAGTCCCCAGCCTTCGCCTTCGTAACTAAACTGACCGATAGGTTGAAAGGTTTGATAGTCGTAAATGAATCCGAGGTGATGTTGCCAGGTCAGTTGATAGACCTTGCCGTTGAGCACGGTCATACCTTCTGCGAAATACTGGTCCGCCACGTCGACCTTGTTCACAACCTGCCCGGATTCAAGGTCGACGCGTCGTAGAGTTGATTCGCCTTCCTGGCCCGTGCTCTCGAGGAGCTTGCCGTCGCGAAAGATTAATCCCTGGGTAAAAGCATTTGGGTCGTGCGGATAGACGTTGACGACCTCATAGCTGTAATGAGCAGCTTTGCCTGACCCCGAGGTTGTCGAGCCGGAATTACAGGCGGACGTGAGTGAGAAGGCTGTTAAAAGGACAGCCAAACCAAGAGTTTTCATAGTTTTATCGTCAAAATGGGGCTCTGAAGTCATTGATGCCATTTTGCTTGAGTGCGTTGGAAAAAACAAAAGGAGATGTAATGTCCGATATGCGTCTGTCTTGTCGTGACTTTCTCTTAAGACCTTCTCGTGTCTAATCGGACCTCTTGTCAAACTCACGACACGCTGAAGCATATCGGACATTAAGCAGCCAGTTTCGTCCTTTTGAAGGTTCGGGATTATTATTCGAGCATGCAAAACAAAGAGATCCGACTCGCCAGTCGACCCACTGGCCTGCCAGCTATTGAAAACTTTCAATTCGTCGATACTGAAACGCCGCCCCTGGGTGAGGGCGAGGTGCTTTTGCGTTCGCTCTACATCTCGGTCGATCCATACCTGCGCGGTCGAATGCGCGAAGGTAAATCGTACGTGGCGCCGTTTGAGCTTGGACAAGTGATCGAAAGTGGTGGTGTTGGCGAGGTTGTCGAATCACGCTCGGCGACTTTCAAGCCAGGCGACATCGTCAGTGGTTATCTGGGCTGGCGACTCTACAACGTTGCGCCTGACCAACAGTTAATGCGAACGATTCCCGGTGTTTCGCCAAGCACTGCTCTTGGCGTGCTGGGGATGCCAGGGTTGACTGCCTACTTCGGCCTTCTCGACATCGGTAAGCCCAAAGAGGGTGAGACTGTCGTCGTGTCCGGAGCAGCTGGCGCTGTCGGAATGACTGTGGCGCAGATCGCCAAAATACAAGGTTGTCGAGTGGTGGGAATTGCTGGTAGCGACGAGAAGAACCGTTATCTTCGCGACGAACTCGGAGTAGACGCCACAATAAACTACAAAACCACGAAGGATATGTTCAGCGCGCTAAAAGAAGCATGCCCGGGTGGAATCGATGTTTACTTCGACAACGTTGGTGGACCAGTCTCCGATGCGGTGTACCCGCTGATCAACGATCGAGCGCGTGTTGTGATCTGTGGTCAAATCTCAATCTATAATAGCGACAAGCTGGACGTCGGTCTTCGTCCGCAACCATTCGTGCTGATCCATAGTGCGTTAATTCAAGGATTTATCATCACCCAGTACGCAGACGGAGTCGCTCACTTGGCCCAGTGGTTCACAGGTGGTCAACCAAAGCATGCCGAGACGATTGTGGACGGTTTTGAAAATACTCCGAAAGCTTTTATCGCATTGTTCTCCGGCGAGAATCTCGGCAAACAAATAGTGAAGTGTTGATGCGAATGTCCGATATGCTTTAGAACCTCTTGCAACAGTCAGGTTCTGAATTACAAAGGACCCATTAGCCAATTTCAGGTTGGGAAGGTGGACCCTGTCCCCGCCGTCTCGCTTCATTCGGTGGGTTCTTTAGTACAACTCGCGGGGACAGGGTCCACCTTCCTAACCTGAAAATATTCAATAAAGTTCATTCACTGCTCGGAGTCATAATTTGCACGAGCCGCTTGAGCTTGTCGTGATTCCAGCTTGGGCTCCTTAACAAAGACCGACCCAATCTTCACTCACTCACCGCGTCCTTCAACTCGCGAAATAATCGAGCGAGGTCAGCAGCTTGATAGTTTGCGTTTAAGCCACTTGGATTCGGGAGTACCCAAATGATCGTGCTCCCGAGCATTTCCTCCTGGCGGCCAATCTT
>QHXL01000372.1 GCA_003222935.1 Acidobacteriota bacterium | reverse complement strand
TTACCGCGCGACTGAATTGGCTTTAGATTCGGTTTCCGCGCAACGACTTTTCCTTCCGGGGTTTGTACTGTAGCGGCGTAACTCGAGTAGTCAGAGTCGCTAACATCCAAGTCCAAATCCACCGCAGAAATCTCGGAGGACAGTGGAAGATCCTTCCCGCCCCCGGCGCTCCTGACAGCTCCAGGCATTAGAAACAACGTTGCAATGTGGGACAAGGGTTCATCGGTTTGCGGCGATTGAGAGTGAAATTTGGCAAGCGCTTCTTCTCGTTCTCGAATGGCCTGTTGTAGATCCTGGTCCAACTGGTCGCTTCTACTTTTTAACTCCGCGATCTGTCGCTCAAGTTCGACCCTTTGTTGTGTCTCGGCTGCCAAGCGTTGAGACTCGCTACGATACCTCGACCAAACTATCGCCAGCGCCACTCCAGCCACCAAAATAAGAACAAGTGCCGCTGCAAACGCCGGTGAAAGGAGTGTTTGCGATCCAAATAGTTTTCTCCACCAGGGGAGCGTTGGCGTCGGAACAACTTCGTCGCGAACAGTTGAGACAGGTTGAGGTTCGCCAAAACTGGCCAATCTCGAGGCGAGGATCCTGCTGATACGTACTCGCTCGACAAGACGAGGGGAGGTGACCAGTCTCTTCTCAAACAGCGTACGGTCGCCGGGTGAGAGTTCGTCGGCAAGATACTGATCAATCAACTCAGTTTCTGCCACTTCGAGCTCTTCAAATTCCTGATCGTCAGAGAAAAACCGCTCTTCCAAGCTAGCCTTTTCCTGCTCAGAAAGTTCGCCCAGGAGATACCGCATTCCTATTTCCTCTCGATCGAACGATCCTGACAACTGACCTTCCCCCCTAATTAAAGTGACTTTATGCGCTATTGATTTCGCACTGTTTTTGCTCCGAGACACTTTTTAATACATTCTTCAAGACTCACTCTAATTCGATGTACACGAATTCTCAACGCATTCAGCGGAATGTGAAGGTTGTTCGCCAACTGTTGTCGGAGTTGTATTTTTGTCCGACGTTCCTCCTGGTAATAGCCCAGTATTAAATACCGACTCTCGGTTGCAAGTCCTTCAACGCAGCGGTCGAAACACAGCCATCGAGGATCAGTTTCCTCAGTTGTCAGCAATCGTTCCAACAGCTGGGGCGGAACTTCGTCCAATGGCTCCGGTTTTTTCTCCCTCAAGGCCTCCTCATACACATGTCGAGCAACGCCATAAACGTAACTGGTTAGCGTAAGAATTTTCTCGCCGCGGTTCATTGTTTCGTCTGCGCGGTCTTCCGGAAAATCGATGTTCCGCCATTCGAAATAGCGAACTAGCTTCTGATGAAGCTTCCAGTAGAGCTTGCCTGCTTCGTCGCGGTCAGAAGAAAAACTGTTTAGGAGGTTGTCGAAGGCTTGCTGAGTTAGTCCCCACTTTCTCTTGCCGGGTTCATTTTGATGCGACGGAGCTGAGGCATCGGCATTAGCTTGAACTTCGTCGGGGCTCAAGGTGAAGAAAACTCCAGTGTGCAAGAGTGGGTCGGAACTTAGGCAAGCGGATTATAGTTGAGATAAACAGATTTCGTCTCAAAATAACCGACATTGACGTGTCACATCGAAACCACCCAATAAGGCCGACTACCTGAGGTTTTCACCGTGAGATGTAAATTTGAGCAAAGCGCAGGGCGTAGCGGGTGGAGGAAGATCTCGAGCGTGTTCGCCTCAATACCAATTCGCAACGGCAAACCATCGCCCAACGAAACTGGGGGCTTAATAAGTACAAAGCCCCGTACTGAGTGACTCTACCCACTCTACCCACCAAAACGTTTCAAGTGTTTGGTCCAGGCATAAATCTTCACTCCTGCTGACATACTTTCACCCGAAATCTCACACTGATCAGCAGACTTTTCATTAAGACAAACGAAGAGCCCGGAAAGGCAATTCCGAAAGTAACTGGTGACACGATGACAATGCCAACCACTTCCAGCGTAAACCGATCCTTAGTTCTGCGGAGCAGAGTTCGGACTACCAATAAGAAAATGCGCAATGGATCTAACAGACTAACCGCCGCATCTACTAACGCACCTAATCAGATTGGCAGCTATCACTCGCACTTATCCTTCCAACAACCCGAACGCGAAGTACTTAATGCCGGTTGCCGACCACGATCCATGCGAGATTATGTAGTCGAGTCAGTGCGCACCTCAGACATCACCTCTTTACTCGTCGACTGGAGCAACGGTGACAAGGATGCACTTGATCAGCTAATACCACTCGTCGAAAAAGAGTTACGGCGGTTGGCCCACAGCTACATGCGCCGTGAGAATCCTGACCACACTTTGCAGACAACGGCTCTTATAAATGAAGCCTATCTCAAGCTTGCCGATCAGAAGAAAACTCACTGGCAAAACCGGGCTCACTTCTTCGGGATCGCCGCGCGCGTTATGCGCCGCATACTCCTCAATCATGCTCGGGATCAACAGCGACTGAAGCGCGGCGGAGACGCGAGAAGAGTTTCGCTGTCCGAGGCGTTGATCATAGAGCGACAAAAGTCGCGTGAGTTGATAGCCCTCGACGAGGCCCTCCAGCGCCTGGCAAAGGTCGATAAACGCAAGAGTCAAGTTGTCGAACTGCGGTATTTCGGTGGGCTAGATGTTGAAGAAGCCGCTGAAGTACTACACGTTTCTCCGATAACGGTTATGAGAGACTGGAAGTTTGCTCGTGCCTGGTTATTTCGTGAAATCAGCAATGCCTAGCAGCGAACAAATTGAGGAAGTCTTCCACGCCGTTCTGGCGCGGCCGGCTGCTGAGCGGAATACCTACTTACGCGAATCATGTAGCAACGATGCGGGACTCTACGAGGAAATCTGTTCTCTGGTGGCAGCCTGGGAGGGTGATCAGGACTTTCTTAACAAGCCTGCCCTGGAAACCGGGTTGGCGCTGCTAACAGACTCTCCTTCAGAATCACTAGTCGGCAAGACCATTAACAACTACAAAATCAATTCTCTTCTGGGTAGAGGAGGGATGGGTGAAGTTTATCTGGCCTATGACTTACGCCTAGAGCGCAAAGTCGCACTGAAGTTACTGTCTCGGCCATTAGTTGATGGCTCGGCAAAATCTCAAATAATCAATGAAGCTCGAGCAGCGGCCAGGATAGACCACGCAAACATTTGCCAGATCTATGGTCTCGAAGATTTTGAGGACAACACTTTCATTGTGATGCAGTACGTTCAGGGTATTACTTTGGCGGACTTGATCCGGAAAGGACCTGTCAGCAGAAAGCATCTATTCGATTTGATTCGGCAAATTGTTAGCGCGGTTGGCCAGGCCCACTCCCAGGGCATTATTCACCGCGACCTCAAACCCCAGAACATTATGGTTACTCCAAACGGTCAAGTTAAGTTACTAGACTTTGGTCTCGCTATGTCGATCACCACCGAAACAAAAGATCCCGAGAAGAAGATCAAAAGACTTTCTAAGGTGAGAGCTGTTCCAGGGACCATTCGATACATGTCGCCGGAACAATTACGAGGCGAAGATTTGGACAGCAGAAGTGATGTTTTTAGCCTGGGGACTTTGCTTTACGAGATGGTTAGTGGAGCCAACCCATTCGCCCGAAATAGTGATCGCGAAGTAGCTTCTGCAATTTTGTCATCTGTTCCCAACCCGTTTAGACAAGGCTCTGATCGAATTGCCCGGTTTGCGTCTATTGTCCAGCGATGCCTTGAAAAGAGCCCGAAAGAACGGTACGACTCAGCCAATGAAGTACTGTTAGATTTCGATCGATGGCTTAGGCGGACACGATCACACATTACGAAGTCACATCAGTGCACGTGTTTTGCGGGTTGAGTCAGCACCGAAAACATCAGAGAAGCCTTACGTTCCTCCCAAACTAAAATCTGCAATTGGCAACGAAATCCTGGAAGGCACCGTCTCACCACGCAAGAAGTCTCCTCGATCTACGTTCTCATAACTGCCAGGCGCCAGCGTCTCCCAACCTTCTTGTCGAGCCAGGGGTGTAAGTGTCTCCTCGCGAAATTGAGTCGTCTCCCCTTCAGACGAATTCTTTATTCCGCAGTCGATGACCTCAATCTAAGGTTCAAGCCAAGCGATGCAACTCGCAGGCTCGGCTCCATAGTATTCGTGAACGAAGGTTGAACCGTCGCTGCACACTTCAGGAGTACGACTATGAAAAAGCAGTTTCTCTTTGCGATCACAGTTCTCTCAATTCTCATTGCCGCGTCCGTTGGGTTTTTAAACACTGTCGCTGGTCAGAAAAAGAGTTCGTCAGGAAGTAAAGACCCGGCGACCGACTTCCGTCTCTCAGGTCCTTACATACACAAAAATCTCACCATCTTCCTGGTCCATGGTAAAGGGATTCTAGAGGGTCACTCGTTCCTGACCCTTCAGGAGGCCCTTGCACAGAAACAAGTCATCGTCTACGAAACCAAAGACGTAAACGAACTAGCGATCAAGAACCTCTCCAACCAGGATATCTACGTTCAAGCCGGCGACATCGTCCGCGGCGGCGATCAGGATCGAATGATCTCGACGGACTTCATCGTACCGCCCCGTTCAGGTCGAATGCCGATTGCTGCCTTCTGCGTAGAATCTGGAAGATGGAACAAACGAGGCAATGAAGCTTCGACATCTTTTGCAAGCTCAGACAACTCAGTGTCAACCAAAGATCTGAAGCTCGCCGCGAAGCTTTCAAATTCACAGGAGGCCGTTTGGGCTAAAGTCGCCGCCACCCAGGACAAGTTGAGCAAGAACCTCGGAGCAACAGTTAACGCGTCAGTCTCGAGGTCCAGTCTGGAACTCTCAGTCGAGAATCCCAAGGTTAAGGAAACGACATCCACCTACACCACTGCTTTGGCCGGAATCATGCGCGGCAAGACCGATGTAATTGGTTACGCATTCGCCATTAACGGTCAGGTCAATAGCGCTGATGTCTACGCTTCGCGTGCGCTATTTACAAAGCTTTGGCCGAAACTCTTGAAGGCAAGTGCGGTAGAGGCTATTGCGGAACTCGACGACAGCGCCAAACCGGTTCCTGTGGAGCAGGATGCCATCGCTACCTTTATGGCGGAATCGGAAAAAGGAAACGTAGGAGAGCAAGCCGTCACCCAACGGGTGAAACTAGTTACTCGCCAGGATGAGCGGAACATACTTTTTGAGACGAGGGATGCCCAAAAGAAAGGTGCCTGGGTTCATCGAAACTACATCAAGAAATAGACCAGGGCCGGGATACAAGACAAAAGCGAGCGACTCAAAACATCTGTGTCGCTCGCTATTGTTTCTAAAATGAGGCATGCCCAATGCATGGCGGGTGAGTATTTGTTGTTGCGTGGGGTAAAACTGTTGGCGCAGTTCAGCGGTCGTTACACGAATCGAGTTGCCGAACCTTCCAGCCTCAATTGTTATGACTTTCTAGCAAGAAACGTTTCTAGGTATTTTTTCTGGCGGGTTTAATTAATCTTCTACGCGGAAACCGTACTCTTCTTTGGGTACAACCTGACCTGACTCCGACACGCCGCTTAGCTTCACCCGGTAGTCGCCCTCTTCCATACCCACGTCGACAATAACGTCAACAGCAAAATGATTATCTTTTGATTCAGCTGTCAGGTTCTCAAACGTAGCGAGTGATTGGCTTTC
>QHXL01000013.1:22165-22626 GCA_003222935.1 Acidobacteriota bacterium | reverse complement strand
CTACCGTTTCGATTCAAGCAAGTAAAACTTCGATCAATCGGGAATCTATTACTGTGCACAAATCAACCTTAGCTCCGGCACCTGAGAATCTCAGAGTGTTCGTTGTTTGCATCATCTCGCTCGCAATTCTTGTTAACCCCGTTGCTGCCATCGCCGTATCGAGAAGTGTTGGCAACTCCATTTCAAGTGAGATCGTTAAGGTCCCTGCGGAAAAATCCTTCGCCGAGCCATCCCTCCCCACACCCGTGGCGCTACCATTAGCTCCGAACATTACGGCTGCGATGACCGACGCAGTCATCAACGATGATGGGGACTTCAAAGCCGATCCAACGAATGGTGTACCGGGCACCACGGAAAAAATTCAGTACACGGTCACCATTTCAAACTCGGGCGCGGACGCGACCAATGTCACATACAACAACACGATCGACTCCCTTACGACATTGGTAGGCGGCTCGATC
>QHXL01000013.1:435-22142 GCA_003222935.1 Acidobacteriota bacterium | reverse complement strand
GGTAATGACACTGGCATTCCCGCACCTACCGTGACCCAGGTGAACGGCAGCGCAGCGAATGTCGGTAATGCGATCTCCGTCGGCGGCGGAACACTGACTCTCAACGCGAACGGAAGCTTTGCCTACAACGCGCCCGCCACGCTCGGTCCAGTGAGCTTTACTTACCAGGCCAGCAACGCTCACGGCAGCAACACCGCAACGGTCACGGTAAATGTGCAAGCTGCGCCCACTGCTAACAATGACGGCCCTGCTGCCGGTAGCGTTCCGGGCGACCCGTATCACACGGCAGTGAATCAATCGATTAGTGGTCCTACCGCCTACTCGGTGCTTACCAATGACACAGGCAGCTCACCGTTGAGCGTGGTGAGCTACGGTGTGATCGGCAATGAAGTGGTACCAACGAACTCTACACCTACGACACAAGGCGGCAGCATTACGCTGAACGCGGCCGGCAACTTACTCAGCTACACACCACCGAACGCCACTTTTGTCGGATCAGATACCTTCAAGTACACATTGACCACCGGCGCTGGCGGATCAGCCACGGCGACAGTCACGATCAAAGTCGGTGTTGCGCCCACAGCGAACGCTGATTCCTACAACGTGCACGGCAACATCGGAATCACCATCTCTACCGCAAATGATCCGATGAACAACGACACCGGTAGCCAGATCGTGATCCAGAGCTACTGCGGCGGCACGGTAGCGGGTAATAACTGCACAACGTCCAACGGCGGCACCTTCAATATGGCGTCGACGGGGGCGTTCACATACAACCCACCGGCAGGGTATACGGGTTTAGACACGGTGAATTACGTCATTGGCAACGGTCTCGGCACGTCCAACGCGAACATCACCTTTACCGTCAGCAACATGATCTGGTTCATTAACAACGCGGGCGGCCCGGGTGATGGCCGCTTGAGCTCACCATTCAATTCGGTGGGGGCTTTTGCTGGTGTGAACGACGGCCTCGGGAACCACCCCAAGGTGGGGCATCGAATCTACGTTTTCACAGGCGGGGGCACTTACACCAGTAATGGAACAACGCTCCAGAATAGCCAGGTTCTAATCGGAGCCGGCTCCGATCTCGCGACCATCGTTGGCTCACTGCCGTTGGGAAGCCAGCCGCTACCCGGGGCGGGAACGAAGCCCAATCTGCGCAGCACTACAGCGACGCCAGCCATTCTTGTTGGCACAGGAAACACGATTCGAGGCCTGGACCTTGGTGTCTCTGGTACGACGACCAACAGCGGTATCACGCAGTCTGGCGCGAGCTATGGCACGCTGACCGTTACAGATAGCGTGACGATTAACGCGAGTGGTGGTCCTGCCATCAATCTTAACTCTGGCACTCTCGCGGCGACCTTTGGCAGCATCACCTCGACGAACAGCAGTACTCAAGGTGTTTTTGTGCAAAGCAGCACCGGCACGATGACAGTGACCGGCACCACCAGCATCACGGGTTCAGCAGCATCTGGTACTGGTCTTCGACTACTAAACAACAGTGCCTCCTTTACCTTAGCCGGGCTCGACATCAACACCACGAGCACCAACGGGCCCGGAGTGTTTGCGAGTGGCAATAGCGGCACGATTACTACAACCAGCGGAACGATCAATACTGGATCAGGCCAGGCCGTGAGCATTGATGGGGGTTCGAGCACGACCACCCCGCTCAGTGTTTCCCTGACAGCAGTAACTTCAAGCGGTGGATCGACAGCGGGGATCCTCATGAACAAGACATCCGGTAGTTTCAGCGTCACCGGGACAGGTGCCGCAAACTCCGGCGGCACGATCTCCGGCAAGACCGGCAATATTGACGGTGTGAACCTGACCAACGTAGCCAACGTGTCGCTCAGCTACATGTTGATCAGTGGGAACTCGCACGCTGGTATTAAAGGAACGACGGTTAACGGTTTTCAGTTAACAAACTGCACGGTCCAAAACAATGGCGATGTAAGTTCGACTGAAGAAAGTGGTGTGGTGTTATTCGATGTCTCAGGTACAGCGCCGGCAGGTACTAATCCGACCGGGATTCTTAACTCGACCATCACCGGAAACCTTGCCTACAACGTCTTCCTGCAAAACAGCCGTGTAACCGCTACCGAGTTTCGAGTGGAGAACAGCACTATCACCAACAACCATGCCGCGCTGGGTTTTGATGGCATTTTTGCGGAAGCCACCTCGGGCGGCGGCTTTGACGGCACACTAAACTTAAATATTGTAAACAGCACTATCAGTGGCAATCTCGCAGATGGCGTCCAGGCGAGTTGTCTCAACAATGGCAACATCGACCTTACGCTGACCAATAGCACACTTTCGGGCAACGCCCTCGCTACCAACATGACCGCATCAGGGACGTGTGACCTTACCTTCGACATCCTCAACAACAACGGTGTCAGTGATGGTCTGCTGCTGTCGAAGAACACCGGAATTAACCTCTCGACGTCTAACAGCTCGACCGCCGTGGGAACGATCTCCAACAACGCTATCTCCGGAAATGGGGCCACTAACACTGGCCGGGGTATTCGTGTTCAAGCAGATGGCGCCTCAACCATCACCACACTAGTCAGTAACAACACCATATCGAACACGTCCTTCGCGGGCATCGACTTCAGTTCGACAGCCAGTGCGACCGGTACGATGAGCGCGAATATCCTTAACAACACTGTCTCCGCGCCGCTTCTGGCGGTTTCTGGTGGTGACGACGGTATTCATATCGGGGCTCTGACTGGTGCGGGGGGAACTCCGACATTGTGTGTCGATGTTTTTGGTAATACAGCCAATGGTTCCGTCGGTCAGAACGGCGTTTTAATGGAGCAGCGTACCGGTTCGACCCTTCGGCTGGAGCGCCTTGCTGCCAATCAGGGAACGGGTGGTGCAGTCACTGTCGAGACTACGCTCAACTCCAACAACACCCTTTCGCCAGGCGCGGATGTTTTAATTCAGAATCAAATCATCGCGGTTGCAAACGGTTTCTGTTCGGCTCCCGTTCAGGCAGTCGGTGGTTTACGGTTTGATAATGTTGGACCACAGGTCAGTGTCGGGCAAGTCAACGGTCTTCGACAGACGGCACTTGACTACTGGCGCAACGCAGGTGCTACGCCCGTACAACTTGCGCGCATGGAACGCGCGACCCTCAGTGTTGCTGATCTGCCCGGGAGCTACCTGGCTGCTACCGACCTCGCAACGATCTTCGTGGATGCGACGGCAGCGGGCCACGGCTGGTTTGTGGATGCGACTCCTTTGGACAACTCTGAATTCGGCAACAGGATCACCAACATGGAATTCGTCGCGTCGAAGACGAGCGCGGCGTTCGATCAGATGGACCTGCTGACTGCGTTGATGCATGAAATGGGACACGTCGCGGGCATTCGTGGCGTCGGCGGTCATGCAACCCTTATGGCGGAAGAGATGAATAAGGGTATGCGGCATTTCCCAGTCGCTATCGACACACAGAAGCAAGCGAGCGCTGTTGAGGTTGTTAAGTTTAGCGATGCTGTATTACCGGACAACTGGCAGGTGCCGGAGATGAGCTTTGCTCATGCGCAGAAATCCGGGCCGCTTACTGTCCAGACGATCTCATTGCCAAAAATTAAGCGTGTGGAAATTGAATCGCACGAGGCGATCTCGAAAACAAAATTACTGAAGACTGAGGGCCAACGAAATCACGCAGTTGTTTCTCGAACTCTCGCCTCACCATTGTCCGATGAGACTGTTGGTCCAATAAACGTCGGCACATTGGCGTCCGGTGAGAGTGTGACAATCACTTATCAGGTGACCGTGAACAATCCGCCGAACCTTTCGCTGCTGAACCCGGCTCGCGTTTCTAACCAGGGCGCGGTGAGTTACAACGAAAGCGGCACACCCGTACTGACTGACGACCCGGATATAGCGGGCGCAAATAATGCGACCGCGACATTGGTCGATCTGTTCGACACGACTACTACGCTCGTTTCGAATTTGAACCCCTCGAACACGGGAGATCTTGTGACCTTAACGGCAACGGTGACTCAGACGCCGTTGCAGGGGTCAGTGGATCCGGGCGGGTCCGTCGATTTCATCGACACGTCAAACAGCAATGCAGTGATCTGTAATGACGTATCGCTAACTTCAGGATCGGCGCAGTGCCAGACTTCATCCCTGACAGCAGGTACGCACAACCTTCGGGCAGATTACTCTGGTGATGGGAATTTTGATCCATCACAGAGCAATGTGGTCGCCCAGGTTGTCAGCTTGCCGCAGGATATCTCTGTGCGGGACGCCCGAGTTGCCGAACCAGCCACGGGTACGACGAACATGTTGTTCACCGTGATTCTCTCGGCGCCGGCCACGAGTACCGTGACGGTCAACTTCACCACTGCTGACGAACCAGCGGGACCAGGCAAAGCAATAGCCAGTCAGGACTACACCACCACGTCAGGCACTGTAACTTTCCTGACGGGTGAACAGCTCAAGACGATTGCCGTACCAGTGCTCTCAGACGCGACTGCGGGCGAACCTGACGAGACGTTCTTAGTTAACCTCTCAGCACCGTCCGGAGGCGCCATCGCCGATGGCACAGCTACCGGCACCATCACGGCATTGAATACGGCGGGCACGTTCCTGATTTCGGAAATCAGAACCACCGGTCCCGGCGGAGCAGGCGATGACTTCGTCGAGGTTTACAACAACTCGAATGCACCGCTGACGGTTGCCGCCTCGGATACATCATTTGGTTATGGCTTGTTCAAGATGGGGGCGGACTGCAATGCCACGCCCATCCTGCTCGGCGTCATTCCTAATGGTGCGGTCATTCCGGCTCGCGGACATCTCCTCCTGGTTGGCTCGCAATACAGTCTGGCTAACTACGGCGGTACAGGTGCAGCAAACGGGAATCTCACGTTGAGCTCAGACATCGAGACTGATGCCAACGTGGGAATCTTCAGCACCACCGAGGTGGGCAATCTGTCGAGTGTTAATCGGCTCGATGCGGTGGGCTTTGCCGGGAACACAGTCGGCAACTGCAGTCTGCTGAGTGAAGGCACGGTTCTGCCCTCGACAGGCTTCACAAATCTCGAAGGCAGTTATCAACGTGACCAGTGTGGCAAGCTGGCGAACTCGGCCATCTTCGGCAACTGTCCGACCAATGGGTTACCGAAAGATTCCAATAACAACGTGGCAGACTTCTTCTGGGCGGATACAGCAGCGACAAACACTCCGGCGGGTCAACACCTCGGGGCGCCGGGACCGGAGAACGGGACCAGTCCGCTGCTGCGACTCACCGGGCTGACGGCTCTACTGGTCGACGCCACGCAAGCGGCAACGCTAGCGCCAAATCGCGTACGCGATCTGACGGCGGTGCCAAATGGCGCAGCTGGAACCATGACGATTCGGCGACGTTACCGCAACGACACCGGGGCACCAGTAACGCGGCTGCGGTTCCGCGTGGTTGATATCAGCACCGCGCCGACACCTGGTGGCATTGCTGATATACGGGCCTTAACATCTTCGGATGTGACGGTCAGCACGAACGATTCGCAGACGTGTACGGCGTTCGGCTTAGGTGCACCGCCCTGCATCGTGACAGTGAAGGGCACCACGGTAGAGGAACCACCAGCGCAACTCCTTGGCGGTGGCAGTAACACGACGCTAACGGTCACGCTCGGGACACCCCTGGCAGCCGGAGCGAGCGTGAACATTCAATGGCGACTGGGCGTGCAGACTTCGGGCTCGTTTAAGTTCTTCGTCAACATCGAAGCACTGCCGTAATAAGCGGTCTCTCATTAACCAAAAGGGCGCCGGAAATATTCCGGCGCCCTTTTTTCTGGGGCCCTGCTCTAAGTTTCCAACCCTGAAGTTAAATGTAGTAAATAGGAAGGGTGTGATGCTGGGACCGCAGGCGTCCCCGCCTGCACTCTTAGCCTCTACGGATGTGGTGGGTAATTAGCCTGGCTTGACCGTTAGCGGTTCAGGGTCATTTCTCAAACCGCCTCGCGTTGCATCAGCAACTACTATAGGAGGAGGCGGGTTCGCGACCAACATTTCGAGTGCTGCATCCAGCACCTCGTTGATACGCGATACGAAAACGATCTCCAGATCATTGCGAACGTCTTCTGGAATGTCGTCCACGTCTGCTTCATTACGGCTTGGCAAGAGAATTCGTCTGATGCCCGCACGATGCGCGGCTAGCACTTTCTCTTTCACGCCGCCAATCGGAAACACTAAACC
Organism: Acidobacteriota bacterium; assembly: GCA_003222935.1. Taxonomy (GTDB): domain Bacteria; phylum Acidobacteriota; class Blastocatellia; order Pyrinomonadales; family Pyrinomonadaceae; genus PSRF01. The sequence continues at coordinate 15,935 of QHXL01000013.1, read as the reverse complement.
TGACAAAGTAATCTCGCCTGTCATTGCTGTATCAGGTCTCACCCGTCGGCCCGTATATAGCGACGCCAGTGCTGACGTAATCGTTACACCGGCACTTGGGCCATCTTTCGGGATTGCTCCTGCCGGAACATGCAGGTGAACCCCGTATGATTTGAAGATGTCCGGATCGATGCCAAACTCCACCGCGTGCGACCACAAATACGATTGAGCGGCACGCGCCGACTCTTGCATCACATCCCCGAGCTGGCCGGTAATCGTCAGGCCCCGTCCTCCAGGTAGTAACGTTGCCTCGATGAACAGCACTTCTCCCCCCATCTCAGTCCAGGCCATCCCGGTCGCAACGCCAGCCGGCAATTCTTTCCTTGCCAGTTCCGGATAGAAGCGAGGTGGTCCAAGCATCTCACGAACTGCGTTTGCTGTTACCGTCACACTCTCAACCTCACCCCGGGCGACTTTGAGCGCAGCCTTCCGTGCGGTACTTCCTAAATTTCGCTCCAGTTGTCTTACACCCGCTTCACGTGTGTAACGAGTAGCAATAAGTTCAATCGCTTCATCTTCGATCTGCAGTTGCGCTGGATTCAGTCCATTCTCCTGCGTTTGTCGAGGCACAAGGTAACGACGGGCAATCTCGAGCTTCTCGCGATCGCTGTAGCCGGCAAGAGGTATGGTCTCCATTCGATCGCGTAGTGGCGCCGGAATCGGTCCAAGCTGATTAGCCGTAGCGATAAAGAAGATCTTTGATAAGTCGAAAGGCAGATCCAGGTAATGATCGCGGAATGAATTGTTCTGTTGAGGATCGAGGATCTCCAACAAGGCAGCGGCCGGGTCCCCACGATAATCGTTACCAAGTTTGTCGATCTCATCCAGCATCAACACCGGGTTGTTCACACCTGCGCGGCGAATACTCTGGATAATTCTCCCGGGCATCGCGCCAATGTACGTGCGACGATGGCCGCGTAATTCGGCTTCGTCACGTACGCCACCGAGCGACATTCTTTCAAACTCGCGACCAAGCGCCCGCGCGATTGATCTACCCAGCGAAGTTTTACCGACTCCTGGCGGGCCGACGAATAAAAGGATCGGGCTCTTAGTGTTTGGCCGGAGTTTGATGACGGCAAGGAACTCGAGAATACGTTCTTTTACATCCTCGAGTCCGTAGTGATCTTCATCGAGAATCTTCCGCGCTTCTGTTAAGTCAAGCTTGTCCTCCGAAGATTTAATCCACGGAAGTTCCAGGACGTATTCGAGGTAAGTGCGAATGACGTGGTAGTCAGGCGCAGCTGCCGGCAAACGTTCGAGTCGCTTTAATTCACGTTCAGCTTCGTTACGAACTTCTTCCGGAAGCTCTGCTTTTTCGAGACGCTCTCGTAAAAGTTCAGCTTCTGCTGCTTCGCCGGCTTCGCCTTCACCAAGCTCCTTTTGAATGGCCCGCATCTGTTGGCGTAGCACGTAATCGCGTTGCGCCTTGTCCATTTCTGACTGAGCTTCGGTAGCAATCTTCGTTCGCAACTGCAGAATCTCGAGTTCGCGCGCGACGTTTATGTGCGCCAGGCGCAACAACTCGTCTGCGGTATTACTCTCGAGCATCTTCTGCTCTTCTTCAACGCCGAGGTTTAAGATTGAGCCGAGAAAGTAAGCGAGTCGAATCGCATCAACCGAACCAAGCACCGCGACTTGCACTTCCGCAGGAACGTTGGGCAACAGCGAGATCGCGTCCTGAATCATCTGCTGCAAGTTTCTGCGTGCAGCTTCAACTTCGTCCGCATCGATCACTATCGGCTCAGGAAGAATCTGTACGACGGCTCTCAAGTACGGATCTGTCTGGCGCCACTCGACTACCTTTATGCGATCTGAACCCTGGGCAACGATGCGCATGGCCTCGCCGACGCGTTCCATTCGTTTAAGCGTAACCAACGTGCCTATGTCGTAAAGATCCTCAGGTTTTGCGTCAGTATCATCAGCACGGTCAGGCCGAACCGTGACACAGGCGAGCAGCTTTTCCTGGGTTGATAGTGCGGCTTCGACCGCCGCCATTGAACGGGGGCGACCTACGCCTAAGGGAACGATGTTCTCAGGAAACAGCGTCAGATTCTGCAGGGGCAGGACTGCGATCTCAAATGGTTCGCCGGCAGCGGAGCCCGGATCACTAACTGGAAGAGCCTCAGTCGATGGCAATGTTTCTGAAGATTGCGACATTGATTAGCCTATCTGTATTTCAACCGATATCCGATAAAAATATTTTGGATTACTCACTGCGAAGATTGATGATCAGGAACCCGTCGCTGTAATCGCGGGCGACCGACGCTCCTTCGATCTTCGACGGAAACTGAATCTGCTTCTCAAACCGGCTATAGGTGATTTCCATCTGGTGGTAAACAAAGCCTTCACGGTAATGGGTGTCGCGCCGACAACCACGAATGCTCAGCAACGTGTCGCGCAACTGAATCTCCAGATCATCGATGCGGATGCCGGCGATATCGAGTTTTACAATCCAACCCTCCGGCGAACGGAACACATCAGCAGATGGATTCCAGAGACGACCGGATGGTCTAACTCGTCGATCGGTCGAGATCGACGAGGAGTCAGTATCGGAATTTCGCATAGCAACAGAATAAGGGAGGTTCCAGCTGAATGACAATTGCCGTTTAGGCCTTTAGTTCTAGAACCAAAGACCTAAACAACAATCGGACACTTCTCAACCAAACAATCGACTCCAAAATGACGAACCCTTCGAAATCTCTTCGATCGCCTCAGCGAGTTCGACATCATCGTGCGTTTCAAGGGCAATGTCCGCTGTAGAAATCATTCCCACGAGATATCCATTCTCGTTGGTGACTGGAATTCTTCGTACCTGCTTGTCGCCCATCTTTCTGATTACATCGACCACGCGGTCGTTTGGTCTGGCCGTGTGAATGTCAGTTGACATTATGTCTTCGGCCCTTGTGGTCGCGCGGTCTTTGCCTTCAGCAACTGCGCGCACTGCGATATCTCTGTCAGTCATCAACCCGACGAGCCGGCCGCGAGAATACGGACGAGAATCGCCATTTCGGGTTTCGGCAGCAGCCGAGCCATTTCCACCGTTTGCATCATAGTCAACAACCGGGATTGCGCCTGTGTCTTCCTGTTTCATCATGATCGCGACTTCTCGCAGCGAGCTGTCGCGTGTCGAAACCGCCAGGTCGCGCGTCATGATGTCGCGACAGCGCAGCCGCGATCTGGTTGAAGCATAACGCTCACGCGAGTAGCGTGGAGCCAGGCTACCTCTTCCTTCATACAGCGCACTCCCGCGATACTCTTCATCGCGATAACGTTCACGGCCGCCATATCGAGGTTCGTCATACTCGTAGTTATCTGCTCGAGCCCGGTTCCTCGTTAGCTCCATATGCTTCTCTGCGCACCCTTTCTTCCTGTGGACGAAGTTCTCTGTCCCCTCTGTCCTCTCTGTAATCGTCAAGCTCACCTCTGTATCTCGCCATTACTACCTCCTTGCAAGAATAAAAATCTGTCGCGTCTTAACACGCAGCAGCGAACGAAATTTCTACAGGGGGCTTGAGCGAGGGTGTGGACCCTCGCTCGAGAAAAATAGGGCTGGGGAACTACTTACAGGTTCGTTTCGATTTCAGCAGTTAATTGTACGCGAGAACTTATTTCAAGCGAACCAACTTCTACCGGTGTCGAAGCACTATCCCGTTTCATGAATGTATCCACTTGATAGACAGGTTGCGGTGGTCGTTGAAATCCTTCTTCCTGGACCTCGACGATCCGCGACACCCTGCCCCCAAGTGCCTGCGCGATTACTTGAGCTTTGCTCACTGCTTCGCGGGTCGCTTCTTTAAGAGCGGAGTCTTTCGCCGGACGGTCCTGTCGCAAAGTGAACGAGATACCACTCACGTCATTTGCTCCAGCTTGTCCGGCAGCATCAATCACTGCACCGACTTTCGATAAGTCAGACAGCGTAACTGTCACGCTGTTGCGCGCTTCATAGCCATTAATGCTCGGTGGCTGACCCTCCTTGTAAACACGTTGGGGTTGAAGACTGTAACCGCTCGTCTTTACTTCAGCGCCAGAACCAACCGCCGCTTTCAGTGCACGCACTACAGCTTCGCTCTTGATTGCGTTTTGCTGTTGAGCTTCAAGCGCCTGCTTAGCTTGCGTTACAACCGAGATGTTGAGTATCGCAGTGTCCGGTTGAGCTTGAACAATCGAGTCGCCTGAAACCATGACCCGTGTCACTCGACGTGTCTCGGCCGTTTGTTCAACCACACGCACCGTCCGCGCCTCGAACGGCGTACCTTCCATGTAAGTCGTCATTACGTCTTTTGTTTCGCCAACCGCCTCGACGTTCGCTCCTTCCTTAAACCACGATTCATTCTGAAATTTTCGTGCGTTCAAAAGTAAGTACTTGCTCTTCCCGTCGATCACCCAGCCTCCGGGTTCAACTGTTTTTTGTAGTTTGCCTGCGACCGTGACCTCTGCCGCAAACGCCGCTGTGCTTGCAGCCAGGATAATTGTCATCAAACCAAAAATTGTTAGAAGTCGTTTCATATACTCTCCTCAGTTCTGTTCATTCGCATCAGCAACGTTCAAAGGAGAGAGTGTTGCCGCTTGTATAGAGAACGTAGATATCAAGTTTTCTTGCTTCGAGCTTTAGCCATGAACTGAGATAACTTACTCCACGCTTATCCGTTGCGATCTGTTTTGTTACCATCCAGAAAAATGCAATCATTCGATACTGATTCCACAGGCAACCCTGATTCGCAAACTAAGACCCACCTCCTGGGCCCCGTTAACATGCTAATGCCAGGAACTTGCCGGAGATTTGAACTTCCCAATGGCGATGAACTCGCTGTCTACAATGTGAATGGCGAATACTATGCCATCGACAATTTTTGCCCACATCGTGGAGCGGCGTTGTCAGACGGCATGGTATCTGGACACATCGTCGAGTGCGGCTGGCACGGATGGAGATTTGATGTGCGGACGGGTGAGTGTCTTACAGTGACGGAGAAGATTCGGACGTATTCGGTGAAGGTAGATGAGGGAATGATTCTGGTCGAGATTGAGTCGAGATTGAGTGAGTGAAATCATTTTCCAGATCTCATTTGACAGTTTTCAGTTATCAGTTTTTAAGCGGAGTGTAGACCTTGAATAAGACCAATTGAGAACTGAAAAATGTCAAACGAGATCTGGAAATGACTTCTTTTGGGCCAAACCTAAGACGCTTCGCCATCGTTTCCAATAGCTTCAACCGGACAGCAGGTAAGTGCTTCTTCGCAGAGACATTTCTCTTCGTCAGTCTCAGGCTGTTTGTAGACAAACGAGTAATTGTTTTCGTCTGACCTCATGAAATTGTCGGGAGCCGTGTCACGACAGACATCGCAGTCGATACAAGAGGAATCAACGTAATAACTACCGCAGACGTTTTCCTTAACCTTTTCGTTCTTATCGGGCAAGTCGATCCCTTTACTCGGCCGTCAAAAGAAGACAGCAAGCAAAAGCAGAAAGCAGAATAAAGATCTGCCTCCTGCTTCTGCCGACTGCCTTCCTTTTCTACGGGTGAGTCATCTCCTCTGGTTTTACGAGCCGGTCAAACTCTTCGCCAGTTAAATAGCCGAGTTCAATCGCCGACTCTCGCAAGCTCTTTTCCTGCTTGTGTGCATGCTTGGCAACTTTTGCCGCAGCGTCGTAACCGATGTGAGGATTCAAAGCCGTCACAAGCATCAGTGAATCCTTTACGTGTTCGTCAATCTGAGCACGATTGAGTTGAATCCCTGAAATACAGAACTCTACAAACGAATGCGTCGCATCATGTAACAAACGAACCGAGTGCAAAAAGTTATGGATCATTACGGGCTTAAATACGTTCAACTCGAAGTTGCCCTGTGATCCTCCAAAACTAGTGGCGAGATCGTTGCCGAATACCTGGACCGCAACCATTGTCAGCGCTTCGCTCTGCGTCGGGTTTACTTTGCCTGGCATAATCGACGAGCCAGGTTCGTTTTCAGGCAGTATCAACTCACCCAAGCCACAACGTGGACCAGACGCCAGCCAACGAACGTCATTCGCAACCTTCATTAAGGATGCTGCTAACGTCTTAATTGCGCCACTGGCAAAAACCAACTCATCATGGGCTGAGAGAGCACCGAACTTGTTCTCATGCGACTTGAAAGGTAAGCCAGTTAGCTCGGCGATCTTATTAGCTGCACGTTCGCCAAACTCCGGATGCGAATTCAAGCCCGTGCCTACGGCAGTACCACCGATAGCCAGGTCTAACAATCCAGGCATAGCAGCTTTGAGACGATCGATATCGCGCTCGATCAGATTGGCCCAACCACTCATCTCCTGACCGACGGTCAATGGAGTCGCATCCTGCAGGTGAGTGCGGCCAATCTTCACTACATCGGCAAACTCTTTCGCTTTTGCATCGATTGCGTCATGAAGTTCCTGGATTCGTGGAATCAATTTGTTTAGTTGTTCAGCGGCGGCGATGTACATTGCAGTCGGAAACGTATCGTTCGACGACTGCGACATGTTGACGTCGTCGTTTGGATGGACCGGCTTCTTGCTTCCCATCTCACCGCCCGACAACTCAATCGCTCGGTTCGAAATTACTTCGTTTGCGTTCATGTTTGTTTGAGTGCCGCTTCCGGTCTGCCAAACACGCAACGGAAAATGTTCGTCAAGCTTTCCAGCAATCACTTCGTCACAAGCCTGCACAATCAACCTGGCTTTTTCTGACGGGAGCTTACCAAGTTCCTGATTCACGAGTGCCGCGGCTTTTTTCAGGATCCCGAGAGCCCGGATCATCTCGCGAGGCATTCGGTCGTCGCCGATATTGAAGTGATGAAGCGAACGCTGGGTTTGGGCGCCCCAGTACTTGTCGGCGGCCACTTCAATGGAGCCCATTGAGTCGGTTTCTGTTCGGGTTTTTGTAGTTTGTTCAGGGGATTGTTGAGACATTGGTAAGCTGATCTTGGCTGAGGAGCCGACAATAATCAAGCGCGGCGAGCGCTGTGATGTTCATTCGGAAAAGGGATGTCGCTTGTGGGGTAGCCTCCGAATGCTATAAAGTTTGCACGCAATTCCAGAATTCCATTTAACAACGGCTGCTTTCCCCCTTAAGTAAATATGTCTACAGATGATTCAGAGAAATCTGACTCACAATTCGTGCGTCAGCGCGCCCTAATTCTCGTCGTTGAACGAAATCCGATAGTACAACGACTTGAGCGCTATTTCCTCGAGCAGGCCGGCTACTCGGTCGAGTTCGCCGGCGACGGCGAAACCGCACTCGCGCGAATAAAGGAATTGAAGCCCACCATCGTCGTCACTGAAATACTTGTGCCTAAACTCGATGGCCTGAGCCTTTGTCGGACAATCAAATCTGACCCTTCAAATCGCAACATCCTGGTTTTGGTTTTTAGCCATTTGCATGCAGAAGATCGCGCTCATGAAGCAGGCGCCGATGCATTCCTGGTAAAGCCTCTGACCGAAGAACTATTGATTCAAACGGTTGAACGACTATTACAACTGGTGCAAGCAAAATCGGTGGTGCAACCTCAATGACTGAAAAAATTTCAACCGGATGTAGCGGACTCGACCAGGTTTTGCATGGCGGCATTCCTGCCAACACAATAACCGTCCTAATGGGAGCGCCGGGAACGGGCAAAACGATTCTCGCGGAAGGTATTGCTTTCAAGAACGCTACCAAAGAATTTCCTGTCCTATATTTAACCACCCTCTCGGAACCGCTGGAAAAGTTTATCCTCCACGGTCAGCAATACGATTTTTTCGATCCGGATAAAGTTGGAGAATCGGTCTTCTACGAAGACCTCGGAAGGATGCTCCTCGACGGTGGTGGTGGAGTCGAAAACATTCCGAACATCGTTGCCGACCTGCTGTTGAAGTACAAACCCAGGCTGTTGTTCATTGACTCATTCAAAGCGCTGAACGAATTGTTTTCGGACCAGTCAACTCGACGCGTCATGATTTTTGAGTTGGCGAGCGCTCTTTCTGCGTATTCGTGCACCAGTTTTCTTGTTGGTGAGTATGCGCAGGAAATGACTACGGTGTTGCCTGAGTTTGCTATCGCTGACGTTGTGTTGAATCTGATGAAGTACTCGACGAACGTCCGCGAGCAACGCTTCCTAAGGGTTGAGAAACTCCGCGGGTCTGATTCTGTCCCTGGACTGCATGCTTTTGCCATCACCGCTAATGGCATCTCCATGTACCCACGAATACTTACTCCCAAGGCTGTCCCTGATTACTCGCCAAAAATAGAACGCGTAAATACGGGGATCACTGGGCTCGACGAGATGGTCGAGGAAGGTTTTTGGCGTGGGAGTACGACGCTTATCGCGGGTCCGAGTGGCGCCGGCAAGACAATCCTGGCGCTGAACTTTATCCGTGAAGGTGCTCAGCAGGGTGAATCCGGCTTATATGTAGGATTCCAAGAGAATCCCAATCAGATGGCACGAGTTATGCAGAACCTTGGTTGGAACGGGTCTGAGCTGCTCGAAAGTGGACTGTTCGAGTTGATGTACCGTTCCCCAGTGGAAATGCAGCTTGATACCGTTGCTGCTGAGGTATTTAGTCGGGTTTTAGACGGCAAAATCAGGCGAGTGGTGATTGACGCCATTGGAGACCTCGAAAGGTGCAGTATCGATACCCAACGGTTCGCGAACTTTATGTATGCACTCATGCAATGGTTCGCCGTCCAAAATGTAACCTGCATGATGACTTACGAGATCCACGAGTTATTCGACGTCCATTCCATTAGTGGCCAACAGATTTCCAATATGACCGATAACCTGGTTCTGCTCGGTTTGACTGGCGACCAGGAAATGAAGCGAACTATCAGGATTATTAAGACCAGGGGTAGTGCTCACGATAATCGCCGTCATGACCTGGAGATTACTAATAACGGTGTATTTATTAAGAAGTCATGACTGTTGAAACGGTTCCGAGGGGCCGTACAAAAAAAGATCCTTACAAGCACCTGGCCGATATCAATCGAGCCATCACTACCTCACTGGATTTCGATCAGGTACTGCGACTGATAGTAGATAATGCCGCCGATTTAGTGGATGCCGACATTAGCCTCCTGCTACTCAGCGATTATGATCAACGACTTAGTATTCGTGCGTCATATGGCATTGACCACAAGCTAGGATCCTCCTTCTTCGGCAGGATGGAGGAAGATGTAATCAAGAAGCTCAGGGAGCAACTCTCACTTCATCCCGATCAATCACTCGTCTCAGTTCCAATAATCGCTCAGAATGCGGTCGAAGGTTTGCTCGTAATAGTTCGGGCCAGACCACTCCACGAAGAAGAAAGTTGGCAGTTATCTGCGCTAGCCGATCAGGCGACCATCGCGCTTCGTAATGCCCGGCTTTACGAAATGGAGTTGGCCGAGGCGAATCGAGAACGAGATGAAACGCTTGAGGCGTTGCGTACTGCTAACGCGCGCGTTACTCGAATTCTCGAAAGTATTACCGATCTTTTCTATCAACTCGATCGGGAGTGGCGCTTCGTAGATGTCAACCGTCAAACAGAATTGCGTTTCGGGAAGCCTCGAGCGGAGCTTCTCGGAAAAGTGATCTGGGACGTCTTTCCCGCTGCCGTTGACTCACTGCTCTACACAATGTTGCATACCGCGGTCGACAAGATGGTAGCCACACATTTTGAGCTTCCATCAAAGTTGACTCCCGGATCATGGTTCGAAGGACATGCGTATCCAACTGGCTCAGGACTTACCGTCTATCTCCGCGACATCACTGAACGCAAACAATCTGATATGGCGAGACGACTGCTCTCGTCGATCGTTGAATCCTCAGACGATGCAATTATCAGTAAGAATCTGAACGGGACAATATTGAGTTGGAACGCCGGGGCTGAGCGAATGTTCGGCTATAAAGCTGAAGAGGCTGTCGGTAAGCCGATCACCTTGATCATTCCCGAGGAGCGTCTGCTTGAGGAGCCTGAAATCCTGAGACAGATCGCCGCGGGTAAATCGCTTGAACACTATGAAACGGTTCGACAACGAAAAGACGGTACCCTGCTGGACATATCAGTGACCGTTTCTCCTATGAGAGACGAACAAGGAAAAATCGTTGGAGCATCGAAGATAGCCAGAAACATCACCGCACAGAAAGCGGCCCAGAAAGAGATTCGTTTCCAGGCCCATCTTCTGAATGCGGTCGAGCAAGGCGTGATCGCGACCGATTTATCCGGGAAAATAATCTACTGGAATGATTTTGCTGAACAGCTGTACGGCTGGTCCGCGGCTGAAGCAGTCGGGTTGAATATCTTCGAACTTACACCCGCTATCGAATCGCAGGATCACGCGGCGGAGATCTTCGCCAGGCTGAAAGAGGGCCACAGCTGGTCAGGGGAGTTGACACTTCGCAGACGTGACGGTTCAACATTTCCCGCCATGATCACTGATTCTCCCATAACTAACGAGGGTGGCGAACTAATAGGCATCGTTGGTGTTTCAGTTGATATCACAGACGAAAAGATTGCCGAACAGGAACGACAAAGACTTCTCGCGTTGGAACAGGATGCTCGTGAAGCAGCCGAAACGGCTAATCGAGTGAAGGATGAGTTTCTCGCCACGTTGTCCCATGAATTACGCAATCCGCTCAATGTTGTTATTGGCTACGCTGAAATTCTTCGTCGGAGCGTCCAGAGCCAGGACAGCGCGTTTGTGATCAAGGCCGCCGAAGTTATTCGTCGAAACGCGTTGGCTCAGTCGCAACTCGTATCAGATTTGCTCGACCTCTCACGATTGCAAATGGGGAAACTGGCAATCAATCGTCAGCCTGTTTCACTATCAATGATTATTACCGACGCGATCGAAACAGTGCGAGCTGAGGCGGATGCCAAACAGATAAAACTCAATCTCAAAAATCTCTGCGAAGACGTACTGGTTACAGGTGACCCGGTTCGCTTGGGTCAAATCGCTTGGAATCTTTTGAACAATGCGGTGAAGTTCACCCCCGAAGGTGGCGCGATTACCGTTTCTCTCCATCGTGAGAAACCGAATGCCTATCTCACCATCGAAGACACTGGTCAAGGTATTGACCCAGCATTTCTGCCTCACGTTTTTGAGATTTTTCGGCAGGCTGATGCTAGTAGCGCCCGAAAACAGGGAGGACTGGGAATTGGCCTCGCGCTCGTCAAGCAACTGGTTGAACTTCATAGCGGTCAGGTGAAAGCTGAATCTGCAGGAGCCGGTTCGGGCGCGCGATTCACAGTGTGCCTACCGATGCGCGAAGACGAAGTTACTGAAGTAGGTAGAAGAAAAACTGGTAATACGGGAGTCCTGCGGAAAAAATTCATCCTGGTGGTAGACGATTCGAAAGAAACTACCGAGATGTTGGGCAGGCTCCTTGAAATGGAAGGCGCCTTTGTTTGGACGGCCCGGAGCGGGAAGGAAGCCTTGAAGTTGGCAGATGGCAAATCGTTTGATCTAATTATTTCCGATATCTCCATGCCGGAGATGGACGGTTATGAACTACTGCAGCAACTGCGAAAACTACCGTCAATGACTAATGTTCCCGCCCTGGCCCTGACCGGTTTTGGCCGCTCATCAGATAAAGATCGGGCGAAGAGCGAAGGTTTTGTCCGCCACTTCACCAAACCCCTGGACATCGACAAACTGCTCCTCACCGTGCGTGAACTTACCGACGATCAGAATGCAAAATCCAAATAAGAGCGCCTGAATGTCCGATAAACTTTAGTTTGTCGTGACTCTCACTAAATGCCACCTGGTTATCTCTGTTCGATCTCAACGACAAACTGAAGTTCATCGGACACTTTGTACATTCCGCTAGCAGGGTCTAATAAAAATCTGCTACGATGCCGTTGGCCATCCGAAGGCCGTTCCAGCCAGCGTTTCCTGCCCTTAGCTGTAAACCCGAAAGTTTCATGGCCCAAGAGTTCAAAAATCTTTCCAGCGATATTTCTGCCGAGTTGCTCAACAGCGCACTCCAAGCTGTGACGGACGGCCTGTTTATTTTCGACAACAACCGCCGGCTCATATTCGCAAATCCTCAGGCAGCGGCTCTGCAATCAAAGGTCGCGCGATTGCGGTTGGGCAGCCGTTGTTGCGAAATGCTGTGGCAAACCGGTGACAATGACAATTGCGTCGTGGATCGAGCAGTAGATAACGGCCACAAACTCGAGTTTGAGATCCCGGGGACCGCGGCGACTGATCGACCGATCCTGGTAACAGTGCAACCGCTAAAACTGGAAAGTGGTTTACTCGGTGCCCTCGTTGTCGCCCACGACATTTCGCAATTACGCCAGGCTGAAGCTGAGGCAATTTCCTACAGGTCGTTCATGGCAAATCTTGCCGATCGATCTCCAGATGAAATCTACGCCCTCGATACCGTCGGCAGAGTTACCTGGATTAATCAGCGAGCAGAAATTGGCAATGCGATTACGTTGCTTGGTCAACGCTTCACCGACCTCATCACAGTTGATTTCCGCGACACTGTTGGAAGTGCTCTCGACCGTGCTTTGGCTGGTGAGGACACGCAAGCTGAGATACGAGCCATTCGTCCCGACGACACTGACCGGGATTTTGAGGCGCACGTATCGCCACTGTGGAAAGACGGTGAAGTTGACGGCGTGATCGTGTTCCTTCACGACATCACCGAACGGAAGCGAACCCATGAACTGGTCTCACAGTCAGACAAGCTGCGCGCTGTCGGCGAATTAGCGGCTGGAGTTGCTCATAATCTCAACAACTCGTTGACCGTCATTAAAGGACGCGCGCAACTTCTGCAAATGAAAACAACGGATGAAACTTCGTTGAAGAGTTTGAAAGTGATTAACGAAGCGGTCGAGGATGGTAGTAAGACGCTTCGTCGAATTCTTGAGTTCGCGCGACGCGATTCAATCCAGGGGTTTGGTCCGATCGAACTGGACGAACTGATTACCACGAGCATTGAGATCGCCAGGCCTAAATGGCATAGAAAAGCCGACCAGCCGCAAATCGAACTGAAGATCGAGTGTAATGGCCCGGTCTATATCAAAGGCGACTCGGCAGAAATACGAGAAGTTGTTCTCAACTTGATTTTCAACGCAGTCGATGCGATGCCGGACGGTGGTGTAATGGAAGTTGGCACACGCGGTGAGATCGATAGTGGATGCTTTTGGGTTGCGGACACCGGATGTGGAATGCCCCCTGAGACCGTTGCACGAATCTTCGAACCGTTCTTCACGACTAAAGGCGCCAAAGGAACTGGCCTTGGTCTATCTGCGTCACACGGAATTATTTCGCGGCACGGGGGAGAAATCTTTGCCGTTAGTGATCCCGGTGAAGGAACACGCTTCGAAGTTCGCCTTCCCATAAGCGACACCATCTCACGGTCCATCATTAGTGAGTAGCACAGACTTCAGTCTGTGTTCTGTGCTCCGTGATCCCCTTTTGTCGAGACACAGACTGAAGTCTGTGCTACACGCTTGTTCCAAGATCACTCAGTCAGGAGTCTCTAAAGCGTGCAGTCAAGCTGAACCACTAGCTAAATTCCTCAATAAACAACGCAAATAAGTTAGGAATGGCCATTGCACTCTTACCGGCTAGCGCAAGGTGCGCTCCAATACAGGTGGAGGAGGCTTTTAAAATGGGTTTACCTAACAGAGATGAGTTGGAAGGAAAATTCGATCAGGCCAAGGGTAAAGTAAAAGAAACCGCAGGCAAGGCACTAGACGATCGTGACCTGGAGAATGAGGGTCGAGCTGACAATGCCGGCGGAAAGGTACAGGAAGGGTTTGGTACAGCAAAACGAAAAGTAGGTGAGGCGATTGAAGACGTGGGAGACGCAATCAAGCGTTAACCCATTTTGGCCAGCAACAGCCAATTTGTAGGGGCGTCCCTCCGTGGACGCCCCTTTTAATTTAAAGAGATAACGTTGCTTTAAGTAATGCCTCCGCAGATTACGCTCATCTCAAAAGAAGTCTATGGTCTGCGCAATCTGTGGATGCATTTTCTTTACTCAGCGCGAACGTTCTGAGCACCGAGATCTTCGAGCAACTCTTCCAGTCGATCTATCTCCTCATCGTTTCGCGCCTCAACCCCGATCAAAATGCCGCCGCCACGAAGTTCGGCATCATAAACCTTCGCGCGATACTCGGGAATGCCGGCGCCGATGAGCGCTCCAATCACCCCGCCAGTTGCTCCACCCGCTCCAGCACCTGCAAGAGCCGCGGCAATTGGGCCAGCGATAACCAGGTTTATGCCTGGTAAGAAGAGCGTGGTACCAACGGCTGCAATGGCCGCGATTACGGCACCGACTGTGCCGCCGACCGCGCCACCGATCCCCAGCCCATCAGCAGCGTGTGTTCTTGTTTGTAGAGCAAACTCCTTATTTCGCGTCGCGTCAGACATCAACACGCTGATGTCGTCGCGCGAGTAACCACGTTTGATGATTGAGTCGACCGCCGCTTCTGCGGAGACCTTACTCTTAAATAGTCCTGTCACTAATTTAGTCTTAGCCATACAATCCCTCCCAACAAAACATTCTTAATGATGTTGGATTGGCAACAGTCGTGCCGACTTAAGTTGAGGGTTTGTTTAGAGAAAAGTAACGATTTACCCGTGCCTTGAGTGACAAACCAAACACTACAGGTACCTGCTGTTTGAGTTTGATACGCGCGCTGAACTTCATTTAATCAACTATGCGCATCCTTCAGATCAGCTCGGCGTCGTCCTTTGGAGGTGGCGAGCGTTATGCGGTAGACCTCAGCAATTCACTTACGACGCGAGGACACGAACTCTTCGCCGCCGTCCGACCGCAGTCGCCGCTGATTAATTACCTCCAGATCCCAGGTGCAAACATCAAAACACTTCCGCTTCGAAACGCATTCGATGCGCCATCTGCTCAAGCGCTCGCGAGAGTCGTAAAAGAAAATCAGATCGACGTAGTTCACGCACACATGGCCCGTGATTACTCGCTTGCTGCTTACGCGACAAGAAGTAATCCGACCGCAAAGTTTTTTGTGACTCGACACGTGCTTTTCTCGCTGAACCGTCTTCATCGTCACACTCTTGGCAAAGCCGCGAAAGTGATCGCCGTGTCAAACGCAGTCGCGCAGCAACTCCGTAGTCAACAGCTTGTTCCAGAAGAGAAAATTGCCGTGGTGCCGAACGGTATCGACGTCGATCGTTATCGTAGAGCGTTGCAGAACTTCGATCGCAAGTGCTTTCTGGAGTCGAAACAGCTTCCTGCCGACTCTTTGCTGGTCGGGAGTATCGGCGAACTGCGAATACTGAAACGTCACGATGATTTCATAAGAGTTGCAGCACTCGTCGCTCAGGAAGTGCCAAACACTCATTTTGTGATCGCAGGAGTTGATACGTCGCCAAACGAAGAGTATCGAAGACAGCTCCAGGGTTTAGTGGCTGAGGTAGGGTTATCCGATCGTGTTCATTTTCTGGGTTGGTTGGACGATGCGGATCATTTGCTGTGCGCGCTGGACGCTTTTGTCTCCAC
>QHXL01000013.1:0-411 GCA_003222935.1 Acidobacteriota bacterium | reverse complement strand
TCGCCGAAGCAATGGCCACAGGCATTCCAGTAGTAGCTACCAGAACCGAAGGTGCACAGGAAGTCGTCGAAGATGAAGCGACCGGCTTATTGGTTCCTATTGGAGACGTGGACCAGATTGCGGCGGCACTCATTCGCTTGTTAAAGGATCGGGAATTGAGAATGCAGCTTGGAGCGCGTGCCGCTAAAGTTGTTCAAGAGCGCTTCAGTTTGGATCGAATGGTTGATGAAATTGAGAGGCTGTATCAGGGGTGAACCTCCTTGGAGTGCGGGGACTTGTCACCGCTTTTTTCAACAGGTTTTTAGTGCGGTCCGAGTGTAACAAAGCGGTGACAAGTCCCCGCACTCCAAAGAGAATTAGATCAAGGGAAGGATTAGCAGATGAACGAAGTCGAACGAATAGGAGATCAGT
>QHXL01000371.1:310-4667 GCA_003222935.1 Acidobacteriota bacterium | reverse complement strand
GCGGACCACGCGGTTCACCGGTAACGGATCGGCGAAACGACGTCACGCCCGCTTTCATTATCGCAGCCGATACCATGCTACCTTCCGGCATCTCAACTAGCTCGCCGTCGACGACCACCACAATCTCAGGCATGGGCCAACTCCCGCGTGACTCTTTCAGGCAAATACGCTTCTCTCGGAATCACCGATTCCCTGCCGACGATCTGATCAGTAAGCAGTTTCGCGGTACCTAGTGAAGTTGTAATTCCGAGTCCTTCGTGACCGGTAGCCAGGTAGAGATTTTCCTGGTCCACTTGCGGGCCAATTAACGGAAGCTTGTCAGGTGTGGCTGCCCGGAATCCGGTCCAGCTGCGAATCGACAATAGATTCCCGAGCGACGGCATGTACTCGAGTGCACGATTCAACATTCGTTTCAGGATTTGTGCTTCAACGTCGGAAGAGTCGACGCCATATTGACGGGAGGAACCAATCAACATCTGCCCCGTCTTTCTTGGTTGCAGGTTGAAGGCAACGGAATCAGACGTCAGCGAATGCGCGCTCTTCAAATAGCCAAGTTCAACCAACTGATGTCGTGCAAACTGCGGGTAACGATCCGTAATCAGCAGGTGGCCTTTTCTTTTCTTCACGTCGATCCCTGCACTTAATGAAGGAGACCAACTACCGGCGGCATTCACCAGCACTTTGGCGGAAATGGATGAACCGTCGTCGAGGCTGACTCGATCGGCGTTGATTGCCAAAACTGATTTGCCCAGGAAAAGAACTGCGCCAAGTGAAACGGCACGTTCGACAAAAAACTTGGCTGCGCACGGAGGATAGACCACGCTGTCGCCCGGCACGCGCAGTCCGCCGGCCAAACCGGGTCGCAAGTTTGGCTCGGCTTCAGCGACTGCCTTGGCATCCAACACTTCAACTGCAACTCCACGTTCCGTGTAGTAGTTCTGTTTGCGTCGAACTTCGTCCATCTCTTCATCGTCAATGGCCACCCAGATGGTCCCGCACGTTTCATATTCAACAGTCGCGGGCAATTCTTCCTTTACTTCCCGCCAAAGCTTGCAAGAATAATTAGTCAGTGCAAACTGAGCTTCCGAGTCGTCCATCACAACGAGATGGCCCATTCCGGCTGCGGTCGCTCCGCCTCCGACGATCTTCGCTTCCACAATTGCGACTTTCAATCCTGAGTTAACACACTCCAACGCGCACGCAGCTCCAACTATTCCCGCGCCGATAACGACCACATCGTATGTATGAGAAGTCATGTGCGAATTCCCATGCAGAATGGATCTTTGTCGTCAAGAATCAAATCCGTTTCAGCGGTAATGAAAGCCGAGCCTTTTATGCTCGGATGGACCACGTTATCAGAAACTCGTACCGTGCCTTCGAAGATCGAGCCAATAAGACTTTCCTGACGCCAAACTTCGCCGTCCCGGATCTTGCCGTCGGCAAAAAGGCAGGCCAGCTTAGCACTCGTGCCGGTGCCACACGGTGAACGGTCGTAGGCCTTGCCAGGACACAAAACAAAATTCTTACTATCGACGCCGTCAATCGTCGAAGGAACAAAAAGCTCGATGTGATCAATTAGCGCTCCGCCTTCGCCGGTCACTCCTGATCGATTCAGTGCCTCACGAATGCGCCAGGTAAAGCTGGTGAGACTTTCCAGGTTTTCTAACGAAACGTCCTGGCCATGATCGTTTACAAGGAAAAACCAGTTACCACCCCACGCGACGTCTCCGGTCACCGGCCCATGGCCTTCAACCTCAACCGTAACTCCGGAGGCCAGGCGATAGCTGGGAACGTTAGCGACAGTAACCTCCCCGTTCGGCTCGAGTAAGGCTTCGACGACCCCGACGGGGGTTTCGATACGATGTTTACCGGGTTTGATTCGATCCAGGTAAGCAAGGGTCGCGACGATACCGATCGTGCCGTGCCCGCACATCCCCAGGTAACTGACGTTATTGAAGAAGATAACCCCCGTCGCGCACGTCGAATCGAGGGGTTCGCATAAAAGTGCGCCTACGAGGGCATCCGATCCCCTGGGTTCGTTCGTAATTGCTGATCGGAGGTGATCGAACTCTTGTCGAAAACGGTCGCGACGAATTACAAGCGAGTCGCTGCCAAGATCCGGGCCGCCGGAAATCACGGTGCGAGTTGGTTCACCACCAGTGTGTGAATCAACGACTTTTATTCGTCTCAAACTCGACATGAGAAAAGATCTCTCCAACTGATGTTACTGAGCGAACTGAGTTTGAAATGCGGGATAGTGCGGTGACATTATTACTGAGTTGCAGGGAAACTGCATCTCCGCCGACTTGTTGTCGGGGCGGCACTCCGTGGCCGCCCGTCTTAGAAATAGGCACTGGTTCCAACTTGTATCTTCTCTGATTCGGATCGAGGGGCGCCCACGGAGGGACGCCCCGACAAATAAGCGGAGACAATATGTTTGACCAAACAACAGCAACCCGACTTATCGTCGCTACGATACTCGTCGGACTCTTGACCGGAAGCCTTTGGTTTAAAAAAGACTGGCGGACTTTTGGGTCTACCATTTCGACTTTCAGCACGGACGCCACAGCTGCCGCCGCGCCCGAGCTATCTTCGGGCGCCTGGATAAATTCCGAGCCGTTAACTATTCGAAGCCTTAAGGGACGCGTCGTGCTCCTCGAGTTTTGGACCTTTGGCTGCTACAACTGTCGCAACACTCTGCCGTTCGTTAAGCGCATGCATGAAAGGTATTCGACAAAGGGTCTTACGGTAATCGGAGTGCATTCACCGGAGTTCGATACTGAAAAGAAGATTGAAACTGTGCGACGTGAAGTAGCGTCGCTCGGTATTAGTTATCCAGTTGTAACTGATAACGACTATGCAAGCTGGAATGCGTACAACGTTAACGCCTGGCCCACAACCTTTCTTTTGGACAAGTCAGGAAAGATTCGCTGGACGCATGTCGGGGAAGGGTCCTACGACGAAGCCGAACAGTTAATACAGAAACTACTTAATGAAAACGAATCAAGAGCAAACAAGCAGGAGAATGAAATGCCTGAAAAGATTGTGAAATCGGAAGAAGAGTGGCGCAAGGAATTGACGCCTGAACAATATCAAGTGCTGCGACAGGCTGGTACTGAACGCGCGTTTACCGGCGTTTACTGGGATAACCATGAAAAAGGTACGTACTACTGCGCGGCATGTAACCTGAAGTTGTTTAGTTCCGAAACGAAGTTTGAGTCAGGAAGCGGTTGGCCCAGTTTCTTTGCACCGATTGTCGAGGCAAACGTCGACCGCGAGACTGACAGTACCCATGGGATGCTACGCACTGAAGTAAAGTGCCGTCGTTGCGGTTCACATTTGGGTCATGTGTTTGACGATGGTCCAGAGCCAACTGGATTGAGATACTGCATGAACTCGGTGTCGCTGAAGTTTGTGAAAGAGTAATCGACACCACCTGGCACCGCACAAACACCACCGATCGGCGTAGGCGTTAGCCCGATCGGTGGACTTCTTTTTGAACAGAGCAGAAGAAACCTGAAAATCATCCACCGATTACGCTGATTACTCAGATTTCAAACGACGTAATTGAACCTTTAATAACTCTCAAAAAATCTGTGCAATCTGCGAAATCTGTGGATGCTCATTTTTTTGTCCGCCTTGCTGCGATTCGTTCTCGCGCTTCTTCCTCGTCATCTTCCATCACGCCTATTCGCATCGCGTCAAACGCAGGAAGGCGAGCGATTGACGGCATCTGTTTGTCTGGCCTGACTGAAACCAAATGATCTGATTGAGTACAAACGGATCGGCCATGTCGGCATGAGTCAGGTCTTGCTCAGCCGTGCGTTGAATCCAGTAAGCAGTTTGAGCATCGCGTGGTGACGGGTTAACAAGGTTATCGAGCGCAACATCTGGCAGCAGAGCCCGGTAAGGTGTCAAATCTGCCTGACTACGGAAGATATTAATTGGTACTGCCGTCGCATCCAGTTGGTTCATCGGCGGAATACCAAGCAACATCTCAATCGTTCGGATCAAACTTACCGTGTTGTGAAACTCATGGATCAATGCGCCTGGTCTGTTGTACGCACTAATCACCATCCCAACTGATCGATGAGCATCGACGTGGTCCGGTCCGTCTTGCGCATCGTCTTCCACCATCAGGATCGCTGTGTCTTTCCAGTAAGCACTGTTCGACACTGCTTCAACGAGCAAGCCGACGGCGTAATCGTTCTCAGCAACAAAGAACTGTGGTGTTGGTCTTCTGGCAGCGAGCCCTTCAGTATGGTTGTTTGAGATACGGACGATTGAGAGGTTTGGCAGTCGATCCGAAGTTCCCGCCGCGCGTTCAGCAGACATCGCTCGAAACTCATCCAACCAG
>QHXL01000371.1:0-301 GCA_003222935.1 Acidobacteriota bacterium | reverse complement strand
GAGTCGTGAATTACCTCGAAAGCGTTCATCCGAATGAGAGTTACTAATAAGAGGACTAACTGTCCAGCCTGACTCTTTTGCCGTCTTATACGAGTCGGTCGTCATCGCGTCGGGTGTATCCATGTCGAAGTTGCGATACGACTCGCTGAAATGACCCTCCAGAGATTTCTTGGTGGGAAAGGCCGACGCATTCTTAGTCAAATCAGGATAAGTCTTTGAGCGATTGTCTTTGATAGCTTTGACATCAGCCTCCGAAAGAGTCGAGATGAACTCCCCGTAGTTGCGATAAGTTAAACCTGCC
>QHXL01000370.1 GCA_003222935.1 Acidobacteriota bacterium | reverse complement strand
GTGATGCGCTACGAGTCGAACGCGGTGGTGATCGCGATGATCGACGTCTCGGGTTCGATGGGTGAGTTTAAGAAGTACATTGCGCGCAGTTTCTACTTCTGGATGGTCAGGTTTTTAAGAACGAAGTACGACAACGTCGATATCGTTTTCATTTCTCATCACACCGAAGCAAAGGAAGTAACGGAGGAACAGTTCTTCACGCAGGGAGAGTCAGGCGGCACAGTCGTCTCTTCCGCCTATCAACTCGCACTCGACATCATCAAGCAACGCTTTCGTCCGGAAGATTGGAACATCTATCCATTCCATTTCTCCGATGGAGACAACTACTACTCCGACAACGAGGAGGCGGTGCGTCTGGCCGACGAGCTCATCAGAATCTGTAATCTGTTTGGTTACGGTGAAATCGGTGAAGAAGGCTCGTCGAGTTACAGACGTTCGTCGGGAGCTTTGCTTTCGATCTTCGGCGATAGATTGCAGAACAAGGAGCACTTTGTAGGAGTGCGAATCGACGACAAGGAGGATGTATATCCGGCGCTGAAGGAATTTTTTGGAAAGCGTGGGGTGGAAGTCCCGGGATGAAAACGTGCTGAACGGTTGTTTTGGAGGTTTTTGCTTGATGCTTGTGCTTTGATCTTTGTGCTTTGATCTTAGATAACCGCAAAGCGGTTACGTCCCAAAGCCCAGGGTTGCCGCGCTTTGGCGGCTACCCTGGGAATAGGCAGAGATCGGTTTTCAACCTCGAAGAGGTTGCGACCACTATTGTTCGACAACGGGTCATTGATGATCATCACAATGGCGCAACCCCATCGGGGTTGGATTCTGCTGGTCCTTGCTTTCCCAGGGTAGCCGCCAAAGCGCGGCAACCCTGGGCTTTGAGTCGGAACCGCTTCGCGGTTAAGAGTTATCACAGCTTCTTAAGCACCAAGTACAAAGATCGTTTTACTGAACATGCTTGACCTGGAAATAAGAAATCTCGAGGCAGCTGTAGAGCAAATCTGGGAAGTCGCTCGTGGCTTCGGCCTGGATCCTTATCCTACAAACTTCGAAATTGTTCCGGCGACAGTCATGTATGAAGTCGGTTCGTACGCGCTGCCTGGTCGTTATTCTCACTGGACCTTCGGCAAGGCGTATCACCGGATGAAAACGATGTACGACTTCGGTCTGTCGAAGATCTATGAAGTTGTCATCAACACCAATCCGGCCTACGGCTTTCTGCTCGAAACCAACAGTCCGATTCAGAACAAGATGGTGATAGCCCACGTTCTGGGCCACGTCGATTTCTTCAAGAACAACACGTACTTTTCGAAAACCAATCGACGCATGGTTGAGAGTGTCTCAACTCACGCACAGCGGATGATTGAGTACGAATTCAAGTACGGCCGCAAGACGGTTGAGCGCTTTCTCGATGCGGTACTGGCGATTGAAGAACACATCGATCCCTACTTCTTTATAAAACGCGATATTTCTAAGGCGGAGGAAAAGCGTCGACAACTGCAAACGCCAAACGATGGCCCATACGATGATCTGTGGTTGCTCGATACGATTGAACGCGAGAAACGCGAGTTGAGTCGGGACAATAAACGCACGGAAAACGAGAAGGCGCCCAAAGAGCGTTTGCCGGAAAAAGATCTGCTCTTCTACATCATGAAGAACTCTCCGACGCTCAAAGACTGGCAACGTGATGCTATCGCGATGGTGCATGAAGAGATGGAATATTTTGTGCCCCAAATGCAAACAAAGATCATGAACGAGGGTTGGGCCAGCATTTGGCATGCTCGAATAATGCGCGAACTGGATCTTTCCGATAACGAACATATAGAGTTTGCCAACCTCCACTCCGGAGTAGTGTCGCCTCACAAAGGCCAACTGAATCCCTACTACCTCGGTTATAAGATCTATGAAGACATCGAGCGGCGTTGGAATGAACCGTCGACGAACGAGAAAGAAAGGTTTGGACGCCCTGGTAGTGAAGGCCGCGAAAAGATCTTCGAAGTGCGTGAAATGGAGAACGACGTTTCGTTTCTGCGCAACTACCTGACTGAGGATTTGTGTGAAGAGTTAGACTTATTTGTGTATCAACTGGTCGAGGAGGAAGAATGGACGATCACTGAAAAGCGCTGGGAGAGAGTTCGCGACCAACTTGTCTCCAATATGACGAACTTTGGTTTTCCCTACCTCGAAGTTCAAGACGGTGATTACAACGGGAACCGCGAGTTGTACCTTAAACACCGCTACGAAGGGACTGAACTCGACCTGCGTTACGGACGCAAAGCTCTCGAGCATGTTCACACCCTCTGGGGACGCGCTATTCACCTCGAAACCGTAATTGACGAAGAGTCAACCGTCCTTCACTTCGACGGCGAGAGTCATGTTGAAGACTAGCCCTTGGTGAGAGCTTCGTATTACCCTACCTCTTGGCACATCATCAGATCGAAGGGTCCTTCAGTCGTGCAGTCTCAACTCTCCTCCCTGCTAATTCGTGCTTTCGTAACCTGTGCAATAGTTCTGACTGTTGTACAGGTGGCGGTTGCCAGGGCTTCCTTCACTGTCAAACCCCAACCGACTTGGGTTAAGAAAGTCGTACCAAGCGTTGATCCTGCAGGCACGACCTCGTCAACCGACAGCAGCTCCACTCGAATTCTCGACGACGAACAAACTCGCGTCTCATCCAGTACGGTGGAACGCTTTTACCATTACTACCAACGTGTCGATAGTACTGCGGGATTGAGCGATCTTTCCCAACTACGGTTTCATTTCGAGCCCTCTTATCAACAGCTGTCGATTCACTTCATTCGGATCCTGCGTGGGCGTTCAATTATCGATGCTCTTAAAGCTTCGGAAATCAAAACCATTCAAGAAGAAGAGGACCTGGACCAACAGCTCTATAACGGTACGCTGGCCGCCGTGGTCTTCGTAAACGATCTTAGGGTCGGGGACGTGATTGAGTATTCATACACGATTACAGGTGAGAACCCGGTCCTCGGCGGTCGCTTCACAGATACTCTTTATCTAGCCGGTGCGGAACCAATCCAGGAATCGCTGATTCGTCTCGTTTATCCAACGAACCGACGCCTGGCGATTAAGAACGATAAGACCGACCTGCAACCGACTAAACAATCGATCGGTGAAGACACGGAGTATCTCTGGTATTCGAAAAACGTCGCTCCCGTACCTTACGACGACTCGACGCCAGACTGGTTCAACCCGTTTCCCCGGATCATTTTGAGTGAGTTCGAAACCTGGTCCGAGGTAGTCGAGTGGGCATTACCGTTTTACAAAAACTCATCGCTGAACAATCCGGAGTTGAAAGCAAAGATTGAGGAGTGGAAGAAACTTTCGGATTTGCCTGAGAAGCGTGCGATTGCAGCGCTCCGCTTCGTTCAGGACGAAATCAGGTACCTGGGTATCGAGCTGGGACGCTATTCGCATCAACCAACAACGCCCGAAAAAGTTTTCGCGCGCCGCTTTGGCGACTGCAAAGACAAATCATTGCTGTTGAGTTCGATCCTCAACTTGATGGGTATCGAAGCCGCCACTGCCTTGGTAAACACCAGCGTCAGGTCGTCGCTCGATTCGTGGCAAGCAACACCATTTGCTTTCGACCACGTTATTGTAAAAGCAACGATCAACGGCAAAACTTACTGGCTCGATCC
>QHXL01000369.1 GCA_003222935.1 Acidobacteriota bacterium | reverse complement strand
CAGATAAAAAGCCCCACGTTCGGTTGGCGTGTTGTGAGCGACTCGGGTCTTTTGATTCGTGGTGAAAAGTTCGACTGGAAAGTCGCTTAAGTTGGATGGCGAGTTGTTACTGAAGTAGATTACTCCGCGAAGTGATCGAGACTGCCTTTGGGCTTCGACGCTAATACCAAAGACAAGCAGACATGTCAGTACGGCGCAGGTCCCGGCGAGATGCCGCCCGCGGTTCCGTTGGTTCTTTTCAAGCTGGCTCATAGATTTGTGTAGAATCCGCGCCGCCACTAATTGTTACTCAATGCGATGAAGAAACAGATTCTCATCTACGGTCTTGTTTACGGAGTGTGCGGCGGAGTTTTGATCGCCCTCCTTAAATACTTTGAATACCGATTTATTATTATCGAGCACTCTATAGAAATCTACGGTGGACTGGTTGCTCTTCTCTTCGTCGGTCTCGGTATCTGGCTGGGACTGAAGCTGACGCGTAAAGAAGAAGTCGTGATCGTAAAGGAAGTGCTGGTCGTGAGTACTGTACCGTTTGTCGTTAATCAAACCCGTCTCCGAGACCTGGGTATTACCAAGCGTGAGCTGGAGATCCTCGAGCTCATCGCCAAAGGAATGAGCAACCGGGAAATTGCCGAGACGCTGTTTGTCAGTGAAAACACTGTTAAGACTCATTCCAGCCGAGTATTCGACAAGTTGAGCGCCAAACGACGAACGCAAGCTGTACAGATTGGTAAAGAGATGGGATTGATTGAGTAAACCGGGGCTTGGTGCTTTGTGCTTTGATCTTGGTGCTTTGTACTTTCCTCGCTCACTCGAAAGAGTGATTTCCTTCGATATCAGCCAGAATCACCCGAAAGTATGACGACAGACTAAGTCGTCTCGAACTAATTTCTCGACCGAACTTGGGCCAATCCTTCGTTGCCAGGAGACTTGATATGAAAAAGATCGTGCTGACCTATGGTTTGATTTCGGGAGCCATCTTAGCGGCTTTAGTGTTTGCAACTCTTCCGTTCCACGACCGCATCGGTTTCGACTACGGACAGTGGGTCGGCTACTCCGAGATGCTAGTGGCGTTTCTCATAGTGTTCTTTGGCGTACGCGCTTATAGGGATAACGTCTCTGACGGACACATCAGTTTTTGGCGAGCCTTAGTAGTGGGACTACTGATCACTTTCGTTTCCACTATTTGCTATGTCGTCGCGTGGGAAATCGCCTTCTACAATTTTCTTCCAGATTTTGCTGATAAGTACTCGGCGTATATGCTTGATAAACAAAGGAGTTCGGGCGCCTCGGCCGAGCAAATCGCAGCGACACTTGAGCAGATGAAGTCCATGAAGACAATTCTGGACAATCCCCTGTGGTTTGGAATCATCGGGTTCTTAGCACCGCTTCCCGTCGGCTTACCGGTATCTATAATCTCGGCAATCATTCTACGCAGAAAGCCAAGGTCCCAAACTACGGAACAGCAACCAGCTGTCGTTTAGCGTGTTGAGGGCAGGAGCAGCTAATGTCCGATATGCTTTAGCTTGTCGTGACGATGATGAGTTGGTCCTTCGACTCTATCTTGGGCTTAACTAATGAACGTCACGATAAGCTAAAAAGCTTCTTGCAAAACTCTCATTCTCCCCGTGCTTCAGGTCGGGGTCCGGCGGAGCTCTTACAGTTAAGTAACCGTTTCAATGGTGTGCCGCCGTGAGCCAAGCTCAGTTACGGGCTCCACTTCGTTGCCTCGTTTACCTAGCATTTCGAAACCTTCATCCTGTCGCGCTCCACGTCACTCAAGAATGTCAAACCGTTGAAACGGTTCCCTGGATTTGAGCGGCATCCGTACCCCGAGCTAAAGCACGGGGAGAATGAGAATTTGCAAAACCCTAAAGCATGTCGGACATC
Organism: Acidobacteriota bacterium; assembly: GCA_003222935.1. GTDB lineage: Bacteria > Acidobacteriota > Blastocatellia > Pyrinomonadales > Pyrinomonadaceae > PSRF01. The sequence continues at coordinate 1,603 of QHXL01000369.1, read as the reverse complement.
AGCTTCCTACTGCCTCAGAACTCAATCACAACTCCAGCCGACGGTAGGATGGGCAACAAGCGATCGAGGTGACCAAACACGCGTCCGTTATTAGCAAACCCATCGAAACCGGCGAAGCGTACGTTGTCTTTGTTCAGTAAGTTTATTACTTCGCCCGTGGCAGTCAGCTTCCAGCGCTTGAAGAGAAAGGCCTTGCTCAAGCGAACGTCAACCCGGCTGTAGTCCGGCACTCGAGTGAGGTTTCGTTGGTCCGTCAGGAAATAGTCGAATCCTGACTGCCGATAGAAACCTGGTATTGGCTGGCCACTTCCATAGCGCCATTCGCCACTCAGATTCCAGGTATCAGTAAAGCGATAACTTCCATAAACGTTTACCGTGTGGCGCTGATCTGTGTCGCTTACAAAACTCAAACCGGTCTGCGCATCGTGTAGGTTAGTTCGCGAATAAGAGTATGAGACCCAACCAGCTAACTTATTTGCGCTTCGTCGTTGTAGCGTGAGCTCCACGCCTCGCGAATGACCATTCAAACTGTTTTGAAAAGGAAACTCAAAAAAACCGACGCCGTTGTTGAAGAGCCGAGGCTCTGAAAGACTAAAAAAGATTCCGCGGTCCTCCCGGTCATACACCTCGGCAAGTACCCTCATGCGATCACCGAACAGCCGCTCAACGCTAACGTTGTAATGAGTCGCTCTTTCAGCGCGAAGGTTGGGATTACCAAGGCGGCCGAACATCTGCTCTAAATCAGGAAATTGATAGTAACGACCAGCACCTGCTCGAACGTTCCACTCCTTAGTCACCGACCAGCCCAACGCGACCCGAGGTGAAAAGAGCGTTTGATGTGTCAATCCACTGTGCTCGATTCTAACGCCTCCAGTGAGTGACACTCCTCGCTGTTCACTGCTCCAGGTGTCCTGGGCGAAGTAGGCCGCCTCGTTACCGCTATTCTGGAATCGAAGCGAATCAAACAGGGGGCCGGAAAAAAAGAACGACTGGCTCAGACTGTCTATACTGAGACGCCTTACATAAACACCGGTTTCTACCTGATGACTGGAATGGGGTTGAAAACTCAGGTCGGTACGAGCGCCGAATTGGTTGCGGTTGCCGTCCTCCAGGATTTCCTCATCGCGATTGATGTTCCGGAAACTGGTTCGCGTACCGAAGACGCGAGTTTGCCAGAGTGTTTTTGAGTTGGGTGTGTAGGTCCAACGACCGCTCGCGAGCAGATTGCTGGCGCTTCCCTGAAACACTGAGTTGACAAACAGAAGGCTGCGATCGCGATTGCGATCAAAATCCAGCTCACCGTAGATGATGGACAAGCCAATCTGATTTCTCTCAGTAACATCATAGTCAACCTTTCCATGGATGTCCCCGACGTCGATGATTGGTGGGTTGTTAGTAAATTGGTTTCTATCGTTAATTTTTCGAATAAGGTAGCCCACGTAACTCTTGCGCGCTGCGAATAGATATGAACCTTTCTCGTCCCCGATTGGACCATCAACAATACCGGCTATCCCGCTTAGAGCTGCACTGATCCTCGCAGTGGGCTTAATCCGATTTCCATCGCGAGTTGTGATATCGAGGATTGACCCGGTCCGGTCGCCAT
>QHXL01000012.1 GCA_003222935.1 Acidobacteriota bacterium | reverse complement strand
ACGATCTCTCGTTCCTCACGCACATACCCGGCTGCCGCCAGCGCTGACTTCACTGACTCTCTCACCGCGTCAGCAACAGCAGCGGAACGACGAAAACGCACCTCGGTCTTAGCGGGATGTACGTTGACATCAACTTCCTCTAGCGGAGTCTCGATAAACAACAGGGCCGCCGGATAGACGCCGTGCGGAAGAATCGATCGATAACCTTCCGAGAGTGCGCGACTAATCATCCGATCGCGCACAAATCTTCGATTCACAAACAGGTATTGCGAGTCTCGTGAGGTGCGCCGATCACGTGGAGCCGAAACATAACCAACGACGCGTGCGACCTGCGGCTGACCTCCATTGACCTCGAGCAGATTATCGAGAAACTCCTCGCCAAAAATCTGATAGGCACGCTCACGCAGGTCCTTGGCAGCAGTCGCTCTAATTACTTCCCTGCCGTTGTTTGTAAATGTGAAGGCGATTTCGGGATGGGCCAATGCGTAATGCGTCACCAGGTTCGTCAGGTGAAACGTTTCGGTGGCTTCCGATCGCAGAAACTTTCGCCGCGCGGGAACATTGAAAAAAAGCTCCCGCACGATGATCGTAGTGCCGCGTGGATGTGCTCCGTCTTTAACGTCGCGCATCCGTCCACCTTCGATGTTCACGCGAGTACCGACTTTTTCAGCCTCAGTACTGGTGAGTAATTCGACCTTGGCGACGGAAGCTATCGAGGCAAGTGCTTCCCCGCGAAATCCAAGCGTGGCGATGGCATTCAGGTCATCTGTCCCGCTGATTTTCGAAGTCGCGTGCCGTTCAAAAGCAAGCACCGCATCGTCTCGGACCATGCCCTCACCATCGTCAGAGATTTTGAGGAGACGTCGTCCACCCGCTTCAATCTCGACGACTATCCGCGTCGCACCAGCATCGATACTATTTTCAACGAGTTCTTTGGCAACCGAAGCTGGACGTTCAACTACCTCGCCTGCTGCTATTTGATTGGCTACGTGATCGGAGAGGACGCGGATTTTGGACATTGAAAATTTGGTACTTTGATCTTCGTACTTTGATCTTTGTTCGCTAGATTGAAGTTAGTGAGAACTCGATGTTACGGATGATTACACGGACAAAGAACAAAGATCAAAGTACCAAGATCATAGTTTTACGACCTGATGCTCATTACTTCCCAGGTTGATCGCGTTATAGATCCACTCAATCACATAGGTGCCGTGGCGAGCCAGCAACGAAGTGATGTTGATGTGGCGTTCCTGCAGCTCTTTGTTTGGAAAAAGCTGTTCGAACACGCGTTGCAACTGTCGATGTGCAGATTCGTCACGACCCATTTGCGCCCGAACGAATCGAGTTCGTAAACCATCTAACTGGTAATTGATCTTCTTCCTTCCAGTATCCAGTGCACCGGCTAAGGTTGGATCGACAGATTCCAATTCTTGTCGCAGCCGATCTAACTCCTCATTAACCTTTTGCTCAGTTTTCGCAAAAAGCTTTGCCGTGTCGGCTCCTAAATACTCTTCAACTACGCGTGTAATAACCGGCTCAATGCCGTCGAAAAGATCTTCGAGTTTCAAATCATATCGTTCGAGGACACGACTTGCGTGACGTTCAATCATCGTCAAACTCGAGCGCGGCAAGATCGGCGTCACCGGTCGCCCCAGGACGCGATAGACCTCACCCGTCTGCGCAAAATAAGCAATCTCGGCGGCGCCGCCGTAGTAAGCGATTGTCGGCAATAGATAATCCTGAACTACAGCACGCAGAGTAACGTTCGGGCTAAACTTTTGCGGACTCTCGAGCGCGAGTTGGGCCAATTCATCGCTGGTGTATTCCGCGTCGATGTCCTTCGCCCTGTACTTTCCCTTTTCAGTTCGTGCCAGCGCGTGACGCGCCCCACTTTCATCGTGAAGGAAAAGTGGAAATGAGTTGGCAGTCGCCATCACCTGTGCATGATAGCCAGCGTCTTCGAGTTCCTTACTACGTTGCTCAACTGCAGTCGCGATCTCAGCAGCCTGTTTGGCGGCGGCCGAGTAAAGCGGCGCCGCGAGTTTCTTCAAATCCGCATCAAGCGGATCGAGAAAAATCAATCCATAGCTTCCGAGCAACGAAGTCATCATTGTCGCAAACGAATCAACAAAACCGCGACCAGGCTGCCACGCCTTACGAACAAGCGCTTTCATATCGTCGGCAAACTCTGAGTTGGGCAACAACGCAAACAGTTGTTCGACAACGTCGTCGATCGACTCATTCAGTACGACATGGCCCACCGGCTGTCCTTCTCCGTGGATGACTGGCGGCACTTCGACTGAACTGAGCTGACAATCGCGCGTGATGAATTCAGCGTTGGCTACCTCGGCGAAGTCGTGATCTTCAGCAGCCATCCAAAACACCGGGACCGCTTTTGTGTTTCTCTGTCGCAGGCATCCGGCAAGTTTCACAGCCGCTAGAGCTTTGTAGATTGTGTAAAGAGGTCCGGTGAACAGTCCGGCTTGTTGCCCGGAAACAACTGCAACGCAATCGGACTCTCGCAAGAGTTGAATGTTCCTGAGTGTCTCCTCACCTGCGTTCCACCGCTTATTCATTGCTTCCAGCGCGTCACAAACCTGTGCACGATCCGCCTGGTGAGCAGACAGCACTTCGGGCACTCGCTGCTGCAATTCATGATGAAAGCGAACTGCCGATGGGTAGAACTTCTTCAAGGCAGTCGGATCTTCAAGGTAGTCCAGAAACAGTCGGGATTGATTAGGAATGCGGTCGAAAGGAATCGTTTCAACGCGCAACCCGGACTCTTCAGGGGTGCTATAACAGGCAGGTTCAGCTGTACTCAAGTTGGTTTTGGCTCCTGAGAGCATTCTACGCAGGATAGAGGAGTTCGGCTAGCGAGCGGGCGGAAGTGATCTCAAATTTCAGATTTCAGGTCTCAGATGTTTGAGACGGCCAATTCAAGCCTGAAGTACTCCTCTAGATCATTGCAGTTGCGAAGGGGGCAAACGGAGCAGGAAGTACTGTTGATGAGTGAACCGTAGTGCGCCCCCGCTGCGCCACTGAATAGCGAGTGATCGAACATCAGCGGGGGCGCGCTCGGGCAACTATTGAACGCCGCCCTAGCTCCGCTTGCCCCCTTCCCAACTTGCAATGATCTAGTCAGCACCCACTCGTCCTAACATTTCAGCGTCCTATCTAGGAAGGTACCTTTTGCGCGAACACCTCTAACAACATCGCAATTTCTGACCGTTGCTCGCCTTTGGGAGATTGCAATGGAGTTCGGACAGTTCCCCCTTGATAGCCAGCCAGGTCCATCGCAGCTTTCAAGCCTCCGATTCCAAAACGAGTCGTCACGGCAGCAGCTAATGGAGTGAGTTTCTCCTGAAGCGACTCGGCCTGCGCAATCTCACCTGAACGAAACGACGCGAAGATCTCGAGACAAACTTCCGGAGCCGCACAACCCACTGCAAGTATTCCACCCGTCGCTCCATTCTTGAGTGCGTCCAGTAGCACAGTTCCATTACCGGTCATCACAGCAAAGTCAGGTGGACAAAGTTCTACTGTTCTCTTGAACCCCGCCATGTCGTTGGAACTGTCCTTCACTCCGATGATGTTTGGATGATCGCTCAAACGAGCGATTGTCTCAGGCTCGATCTTGACGCCAGTTAAAGCGGGCATGCTGTAGAGCATCACCGGTATCGTCGATGCATCTGCCACGGTCAAATAGAAGTTGATTAAAGTGTCCTGAGTGATTGCGGAGCGATAGAAGTACGGCGTAATGACAAGAACAGCGTCAGCGCCTGACCGACCCGCCACACGAATTTCCTCAACTGTCTTTAATGTACTTTGTTGTCCTGCGCCCACGATAAAGGCTCGATCGCTCGAGACCTCCGCGCGCGCAGTCTCTACTATCTGCTGATACTCACGTTCGTCGAGATGGACTCGTTCGCCGGTTGACCCCAGCATAACGAGACCACTAATCGCAGTTCCGCACCACTTCGAGATATTCAGTCGCAGCGCTTCAATGTCCAGGTCGGAATTGATCGTGAAGGGAGTTGTGGCAGGAAGAAGGATGCCGACGAGTTGTTGTCTTAGTTTGTCGTGCAAGATGTTTGATTATAGATCATCCAATCATCCACAGATTACGCCGAGTACACAGATTTCTTTTGACCGGAGGACGGGACTCAACCCTTTAAAATGAATCTGTGTACTCGGCGTAATCTGCGGATGGTGTTTTCCTATCTCAAAACGCGATGCCGAGGAAGAAGGTGATTCCTTTCAACTGACCACCTTCCATCACGAGATTCAAGCGTGCGTCGAGTTGAGCGCTGGTGCCAATGTTGATGTCGACATTCACTTCTAACGTAATCGTCCTGGTCGTCGTGTTGTTCGTGGTGAAGGCCCATTGAATTGACCCTTGCTTGAACTCCAGTTTCCCCGCAAAGCTAAACGTGGTTGTCGTTTTATTCCCTGCCCTGTTTTGCTCAAACGTAAATCCGGCTGCCAGGCGCGTGCTACCCAAAACAGCGGTGAACTTCCCCGAGATACTAATTGTCGTAGTGCCAATCGAGCCATCCTGCTTCTTGATAGCCAGGTCGAGATCTCCGGTGAAGTTCTGTTTCTTAAATGCTGCATTGAACGTGAAGGTCGTACTGGCAACTTGCTGTTGCCCATCAGCCGACGTTTGACGATCCAACCCATAACGAATCTGAAAATCTTCACTGATCATCAACGTTCCAACTAACTGAATCCGACGCTTCTTACCCTGCTTGTCGTACTCGTACATCAGCTGGTTCATCGATTTGTCGACGACGACGCCTTTGGGCAAAACAAAGTCGCCATCCGTTTGACCGTCGCGCTTGTAGGTGAATTTAAGTCGCGGTTGTCCACCGCCATCGACAAACTCCGACCAGTTGCCGACAAACCCGAGCACTGACCCTTGCAACAAATTCTTCTTGTTTGAAAAGTGAAACATGAAGCGGCTGCGTGGATCGTGCACAAAACCGTCGAGGGTCGAGGTCTTGCCATTGATCGTGACGTTTAGATCGTGACTTTCGGAAAGCGTCCATTCAGCTCTCAACTCAAAAGCGAACGCCTGATCTTTGTTTGGCTTGACGACAAGCACAGCATCGCGCGTTTCGTAGCGCGGCACGTTTGCCGGCACCTCGGTGAAATTGAACTTCTTGCCGGCCGCTGAAACAACAAGCTGATTGTCTGAATTGAATTCCCACGCCACATCGAATGACAAAGACGAGTTGTCATTTTTCGTAACGACGATCTTGTTAGTCGCGTCAGTCTTCCACTTGCCGACCGCGGCGTTGTTTTGAGTTACAGTTCCCAATGGTTCGATGAGGAATGTTTCGTTGTTCTTTGTTAACTGTAAGCCTGCCATCTGCTTCTCCTTTTTGCTCGTGAAGAGCTAACTTCAAAACGGAAGATTACTGCCGAGGCTGAAATAGAACTTGCCGCGACTCCCGCCGTTTACGGCATCTCCAAAACCATAGCCGTAATCAATTTTGAAAATTACCGGCGAGTAAATAAATCGAAGTCCTACTCCGACACCACTTCGAATTCCCGCTGTAGTGTTGACCGGGTCATACAAACCGCCCACGTCGAAAAATGGCGCCAGTTTCAGGTTCTCTCTTAGCATCGCTTTAATGCCTTTTTCCAGATCGTTTCCTAAAGGCAAAGGTATCCACACTTCATTCTGCAAACTCCAAAGCTTGCGGCCCAAGCCCGCATCGCGGCGAAAGCCGCGAACAACTTCTGCTCCGCCCAGGGAAGGAAGCTTGAAGCGTGGAGTAGCTTTACTCGCAGTTTCCACCCGACCACTAAAGTCGAGTTCATATCGACTTGGAAGTGTTTGATGAAAATTCCCTGTTAGGACGAGCTTGTTATAGCGTGGCTCGTTTACCGCCAAACCTAAACCCATTCTCAAGAGTGGTTGAAAACGTATTCTCCGCGGATTCTCAACTTCAGTACTTTCGAAGAGATAAAAACCCGCAACATCCAGGGTCGTGAGATTGAGCTTAGTCGTTGGACCAACTGTCGGTTCAAGCGAAACCGTCTCGTGCCGGCCCTCCGCATAAAACCGCAAGAGACTTCCCGACCAATCTCTAAAAGCTTCAAACTCAATTCGCGCCAACCCTAACGACTGACGCTCATCTACCGGGGTTTCGCCGAGATCTCGGTTGGCATCCAAATCTGACGATGTAGTGACCTGTACAGAAACTCGCCGGTGAAAGGTGTTGAAGAAAACATAATCTGCGTAGTAGTTAATCGAGCCAATTCCGCCGGACGTACCCTGACCCCCACCTTTGACCGAAAGGTTGTTGATTGTGTCAGGCAGAAAAGGAAAACGCGACACCTGGCCCAACCCAAAAAAGCGCACCCCTTGATCTGGCTGGTACTCGAATCCGCCGCCAACGTATCGCTTCTTGTCCTTTCGCTCCGTACTTTCACGCGTGTCAGGTTCAGTCGCAGCTTCTTCCTCTTGTTCGTGTGCGGTGACCACGCCTTCTGTGTTAGCGGTCGCCGGTGCTGATTCCGGAGTTTCATTTGTACTTGGCGGTGTGGCGTCGTCATCCTCCGAATTCTTTTGAATCGTTAGATTGAAACTCGACGCCAGGGGCTCCTGAGTGTTTGGTGCAAAACTGAAACTTATTGAATAGCCAAGCTGAATCACCAGCAGTTGCTGAATCTGCAGCCGCGACGGGTTTAGATAAGGTCCAGGCTTTCCCGTTTGCTGAATGTAGTTGAAAACTTTCTGAGTTCTTATTTTGCCGCGATCTGCCAGGTAACTCTTGAACGCCCGTTGGGTAAGCAGTGAATAAAGAACCTTATCGATATTTGGATCGGCGTCCTTAAGTGATAACCAGGAAATGCCGACGATGCGTGCGCCTTCGACGACATTCAAGATCAGGGGGGACGTACCCTTGTTGTCGAAAATTATGTTCGGCGTCAATCCCAATCGCTTGTAGAAACTTTCGAGGCGAGTGGCAATGCACTCCAAACAACGTGGTCGTCCACTTAATGGTTGAAGAATCTCCCAAATTCTTTTTAAGCGAGCCTCTTTCTTTGCCGCATCTGCAACTCCGGGCAAACTGATTCGAACCTGTTCCGCATTACTCCAGTCGTTGATCGGATCAGCTACCGCAAACCTGGTTACACCGGCCTCAGCGTCGTAACCGGCATCTTCATAAATCAACAAGGCAGTCCGCTCCTGGGCAGTAGCCAGTGGAAACAACAAACCGCCTGATGAGGTAGCTTCCGCTTCGGGAAAAATGTCGCCTATGCCAAGTTGCTTGCCTGTGGCGGTACCCCACTCCTCAAACTGCTGAAGGTATTGAGCCCACGGACTAGTGACATTACGGATAGCGCTGGTTGGGGCGTCGTTTAATTTACCCTGATCATCGAGTGCTCGTTCTTCGTCTGACAACGCCAGTCGGTAAGGACGTGGCACCTGGTCCAGAAGTTTTTGTAATTCTGAATAGAGAACTTGCTCGGCCTCGGGGCGAGGAACACTCAAGCGCTGGAGAAAAAGACCTGACGGGGCAAAAACGCTGCGAGTGCGGTCGACAGCGATACGTCCGTCTTTGATCTCAAACTTGACGCACAGCCGACTTCCATTGTTTCCGGGAAGCGCATGGCACGAAATCTCTTGAGCCCGAACTGTTGCAAGACAGAGAAAGACACAAAGTCCACCGACGATGAGTTGAACAGGCTTCATCAAGTGAAATTGTTTTGAATTGGCGGCCAGTAAAACTTAACTCAACTACTCCTGGGTTGACCGCCTCTATCCTCAACGTTTTCTGTGTCTGACTTTTTCCGCAGCAGGTTCTTCACGCCAAATAGCGATTCAAGAGCGTCCTGCCAGAACGGCGCGCCTGCACTTAGCAGCATCACCATTATCGCAAAGCCACCAATCACCTTGATGCCATGACCCAGGCGGTTACGAAAAGGGACATCCTTCCAGACGCCTTGAGCCCCGGCGAAGTCGGAGATCTGAGCCGGCCGCAATAGTCTAATCCCCAAACCCGGGGCTTCATCAAGATACTTCTGAAGTTGAGTGAGTTCAGCCTTCAGAGCCTCGGCCTCTGTCGCAGTTTCGGGAGATTGGGTTTTTAGTTGTTGCTGGACCAGGTCGCGCTTTTGCAGGATTGCGTTGCGCATAACGTCGTTGGTTGAAATGTTGTGATAGACCTGGAAGAAGTTTGCGTTCAAGAGGACCACGACGACTATCGAAACGATGATCGTGATGCTTTTCATGTGGCGGGTGTAACGCTCTTCAAACCCTTGCATTGCCGTGTCGAACCACTTTTCAACCTCGTCTGCTAGTTTTTTCGATTCAACTTTTTCGAGGATTTTGGTCAGATCGGCCTTGGCTATTGAATCAATCATGGGCCGTTTTCGAATCAGCGAAACTCGGCCCAGTTTTTTGAATTCTTCGTTCACTTTTTCAACCAACTCCGCCGGCGCCCTGGAGACCAGAGTCTGCGAGTCGATATAAGCGAACAGGTCGGACAAGGAGTCGACTAAAGAACGCGATTTTAGCTTCAGATACTTCTTAATGAGCGATTGCACTGATTGCACGATCAGGCTAAGGACGAGCAGGACAATCACCATGGCGATGATGGTGTCGAGAGTTTTGAGGTCAGTCATGTTTGCTCCTTTACTGGGCGAAGTGTTCGCCTTAGGGGATAGAAAGCTGGAACAGACTTTCGTGGGACAACTAAGCGAGGTAAAGAGGAATATAGGATATCAGAAATTGGTAGACCCTATGCGCAGTTATTGAGTGAACGTAAATTTTGAGCACTGAAATTTTATTGGGACCATGAGAACGTCAGTTATTCGCTCACCGTGAGAAAAGTTTCATTGACTTTCCCAGCAAACATAAATATCGTGCGCCACGATTTATCAAATGATCTTGCCGCTGGTGAGAATCCTCGTCTCAGCCAGCATAGCCGCTTCCGGCTCTTCGACACTAAATCCTAACTCCGGGAGAATCCCATGTCTGATCCATCCCCTCGCGCGGAATATCTACAGGAAATTCGATTTGCTGTCGTTATGTATGGCGGAGTCTCGCTGGCAATCTACATCAATGGGATCGCGCAGGAGCTTTTGCGAATGGTCCGTTCGACTTCAACCGCCAGCAAAGACGCCCAGGGAAACGACGTTCCGATCGCGTCGTCGGGTCTAAAGGGAACAGAAAAGGTTTACCGCCGACTTAGTTGTCTCCTCTCGGATCCTCAACTCCTCCGGCAATACCGGGAGTCATTGGAAACCAATGGTGCCGATCCTGATCAGCCTGAAGTCGATATTGTGGATCAAAGAGTTGCGGAAGAAATCATCAACACTCGGTTCATTGTAGACATTCTCTCAGGCACATCCGCCGGGGGAATCAATGCCATCTACCTGGCCAAGGCTCTTGCCAATGATCAAAACCTCGATGAGCTGAAAGAGCTCTGGGTGACTGAAGGCGATATCGGACTCCTTATCAACGACAAACAATCCGTCGCTGGACTACATCTCACTAATCAATCTCCACCACAGTCTCTATTAAATAGTCGACGTCTGTACTTCAAGCTTTTAAACGCCCTTCACGGCATGGAAAAAGGCCGCCAGAGTAAGCCAGCCTTCGATTCACCTCACGTAGATGAGCTCGATCTTTTTATCACTACGACAGACATCGAGGGTCTACCGCTGCCACTTCGACTTTCCGATACCGTCGTTTACGAAAGACGACACCGTAACGTCTTTCACTTTAGATATGGCACTCGGGCAGCTATTGGTTATGAGCGAAACGATTTTTTAGCCGATAACGATCCGTTTCTCGCCTTCGCCGCACGTTGCACTTCATCATTTCCATTTGCATTCGAACCGATGCGACTGTGCGATATCGACGAAGTACTCGACCGCTTCCCCGCATACGACAACAAAGAGAAGCGCAAGGATTCAGTCAAAGCATGGACTCCGTTCTTTGGTGAGAATGTCCACCCCTTAACAAAGAAAACCGTCGACTTTACCCAACGTTCGTTTGGCGATGGTGGTTATCTCGACAACAAACCTTTTACCTATGCTACCGAAGCACTCACACGACGCGACGCACCCGTTCCCGTGGATCGCAAACTCATCTACATCGAGCCTTCACCGGAACATCCGGAGGACGAGCCGCCGCGCAAAGAAAAATACCAGGCGCTGGAGAACGTAAAGGCCGCGCTCCTGGACCTCCCAACTTACGAAACGATTCGTGAAGACCTGCAACGACTAATCGAGCGGAACGAGCTGCTTAAGCGAGTTACTCGAATTACGCGTCTTATCGAAGGCGATCTGGCCAAGGCGCAGAAAGAGCGCACAACTTTAGGTGAAGGCGAGTGGGTGACTCTGGACCTCGCCGACATGACGAAACGATTCGGTGTTTATTACATTCCTTACCGTCGGCTACGTATCGCCTCAACCACGGACGAACTGGCTAAATTAATCGCACGACGCCGAGGCCTCGACGACAACTCTGCGCAGTTCACTGCAGTGCGTTTCTTGATTCATGCCTGGCGAGACGCCATCTATCCTGACTACAAAAGAAAACCTGGAAATCAGGCAGCGCAAACGTACTCATTAGGAAAGGCAACTTCTGAAAAAACTCCTAATCAGTTCCTTCAGGATTTCGACTTCCCGTATTGGCTCCGTCGTATAACTTTCGCCCGTAATAAAGTTGACGAACTGTATGGACTCATTCGAATCCCGATGAACAATGCCGGTGACACCGCAAACATTTCGGCCGACGACCTCGCCGTTCTCAAAAGATTAAAAGAACTAGAAGACCACCCACTTGATTACCTCGGCCTGACGACAGCGGAGAAACGTCAATTGCAACTGGTGCTATCGTTTCTGAAGTCCGAGTTGAATGAACTCTATAAAAAGATTCGAATGGGAGGTCGGCGAATAGCCGGAAGACGAAACGAAGATCGAACTCCTGACGAAGTCGAATTCGCCAAGGCAATCGAATCAATCAAACTTGAGAACAGCGACATCAGAGACTTGCTGGGCCTTCCAAAGCCTAAGGACTCTTCGCCGAACGAGCCAATCGCAGCTACCCAGGAGGAATTTTCTCGGCTTGACGATTACGAAGGGTTCAAACGCGCAAAGCAAAAACTTTTCTCTTTCGATGGAAAAGCCACCGCTCTTGGTGAAAGCATTATCAAAGCCGGCGATGCGCTGGCGAAACTCTTTTTCAATCACGTTGCCGATCCGGCCTGGAAGAATGGGAGCGCCTTGCTCAGGCCAACCAGCCCGTTGCCAAAGGGTACAGGGCGTTTCGCCTCGATCGAATCGGAAAGCGAATACGTAAAAAGCGTTCGCGAATACTTATGGAACTACTTCTGTCACTTCGACGACTACGATCAAATCAGTTTCCCGATCCTCTATGGGAACGAAGTAGGCGAAGCGGATGTCGTGGAAATTCTTCGCATTAGCCCTGAAGATGCAACGAGTCTGATCAACGAACGTTCGGAGCGTCTGAAACCAAACGGTCGAACCAAACTGGCGGGAACCGCACTCCACCATTTTGGTGCATTTCTCGACAAGGTTTGGCGCCAGAACGACATCCTTTGGGGCAGGCTCGATGGAGCGGAGCGACTAATCACGGCGCTTCTACCTAACTACGAAGATACTAAAGTACGCGAGAAGCTTATCAACGAAGCTCATAGTGCAATCGTCTTCGAAGAACTTACTCCCGAAACTAATGAAGCCATAGGCATGTTGCTCACAGATGCCCTCATTCGGATAAGCGCGGGCGATGATCGTAAAACTGCTGTAGCAAGGGCCATCAAACCAGTCAAAGACGAAATGCTGAGGACCCGGCTCACGAAAATCATGCGAGCGGGACTTGAACACGCAACTCTTCTCGCATTCATCAGGTCGAACTATGAAGTGAATCGGGATCTCGATCAAAAACTCATGTTGCGATCCATCTCGCGATCGACCCAGATAATTGGAAAGATGTTTCAAGACATGGCCAACCAGCACAACCTGGAAGGCAAAAGGTTGGCGTGGATTTCCCGGCTTGGTCAGGTGTTTTGGGGACTGGTTGAGGTTGCCGTGCCGGGCAGCCTTCTGAATCTCCTCTTCTTTCACTGGTTGAAGATCCTTTATGCCTTTGAAGTCTTCTTGATCGTGGGTGCAATTCTTCTCAATGCCGACAAGGCTGTCACCAACTTCGGCCGTGTTGTTGCTTAGCGATTACATTCGAGGACGTAAGCGAGCGCTGCGAGTCGTGGTCGCGCTAATCGCGCTGTTGGTTAGCGCATTTGCTGTCCTGGGCTTGAGCGATCTCTTTGGCTGGGGCCTTAAGGAATGGGTCTTTTCGCTGCTCGCCGGGACGAAGACGTGGCTTTTACGAATCATCAAATAGTCTCCTGAACTCGCGAAGGCAGGTACTCATGAATAGAAAGCCCTACTTGGTTTGGTTTACAGGCGTTGCGGCGGTTTTAGTAATAGTCGTGGCGTTGTGGATGGTCGTAGCCTCCTTTGGTTTTGAACCCGTAGGCACTGAAGGCCTGCCCGGAGGTTTTGGTGGCAGAGTGATCGCTTTGGAGTTCGTGTCGTCAGTTGGAGATGTTCAAAAGGTGCTTGGACCAGACGTCGCTGCGAACACCGACGTTATGAGAAAAGTAATATCGATCGACTTTGTCTGGATCGCATGTTACGCCCTGTTGTTTGTTTTGATCGGAGTGATGTTGTCCCGGAGAAACTGTCCATGGGCGAAGTATCTGGCGTGGATTGCCATTGTTAGTGGACTCGGTGCGGCTGTATTCGACGTCAGGGAAAACATGAAGATCCTGGATTTATTGTCGTCGCTGTCGATAACTCAGGAGCAGGTAAATGCTGTACGCGACGCCACGCTGGCAAAATGGACGCTGAGTTTTGTTTCAATAGCGGTGCTCGCAATTGCATTTATGGAGCTGGCTAATAAGGTCGCTTTTTGGATTGCCACGTTGTTCATATTGACGTCTCTGGTGGGCCTGTTTGGACTTTTCAATCACAGACTTTTGACACTTATTACAATTCCTCTGGTCATTGGTCTGGGGCTTCTTTCGGTTACTACTTTTATGTGGCCAGAGAAGTTGCGAGAACAACGTCCCTAACTTTCCAAAACCTTCTCTGAGCTATCTCAGCCTAGCAATTTGTTAACTTCTTGCCTTCCTACGAAACTTTTCGCCTCGGCTTCGCCGCCGGATGTGAGGCGACGGCTTTGCCTCGCCGTAACAGGCTCGTAGGGTTTGGGCTATGCCCTGCCCACTTGTTGTGCGTCCTAATGCGCGCTGAGGAGCCAAGCTCATACCAAGAGCCCAGCCCAGGTCGAACGGCGCACCTTACGGCGAGGCAGAGCCGTCGCCTCACATCCGGCGGCGAAGCCGTTACTGATCATTTTGTTGCGGCTCTGCTTTTGTGACTCTATGGTAAGAAGGGCGTGACAACCACACAGTTACTGAGACACAAACGATCTGCTTCACGTGTTCTTGACCTGCCACTCCTTCCCTTACATCATAGGTTCAAATCTTTCTGAACGAGCTCGACACCATGCCTAACTATCGATTCATTCAACTCGACGTTTTCACCGACAAACCGTTCACCGGAAATCCGCTCGCTGTTTTTCCTGAAGCCGAAGGAATCACCGATGATCAAATGATGCAGATCGCCCGGGAGATGAACCTCTCAGAAACTGTCTTTGTGCTAAACCCCGTCGCAGAGAATGAAGTGCTAAGACGGCTTCGAATTTTCACGCCCGCTCGTGAGATTCCATTTGCGGGTCATCCAATTGTCGGCACGTGGAATGGTCTCGCACGCGAAGGTGTGGTTCCACTTCCCGAAGGAGGTAGCGGTTGGCAGCGCATCTATCATGAAGTGGGAATTGGCGTGTTACCGGTCGACATTGAATTCAAAGACGGGCAACCCGCTCAGGTTGTGATGACACAGGGAAAGTTTGAGGTCCTGGCCGAAATCGACGACTCACAGGAACAAGCGGAGATAGCCCGCGCGCTTGGCCTGGCGCGAGAAGATCTCGATGAGAGTCTTCCAATTCAAACCATCTCAACTGGCTTACCGTCCCTGGCCGTTCCCATTCGATCGCTTGCCGACTTGCGAGATTGTCGTGTGAATTCAACATTACTGGCGGAGCTCTATACACGTCGCCAGGCAAGTGGCTGTATGGCTTTCACGCGTGAGACGATTGAAGTCGGCGAGTCACGGGTACATGCACGCTTCTTCGCACCGGCCGACAATATCGCCGAGGATCCGGCAACTGGAAGTGCGTGCGGCGCCTTGGGCGGATATCTTGTTCACCACGGTGGTCTGACTTTGGAACCCGAAGATGGCAGATATAAGTTTGTGATCGAACAAGGAGATTTTATTCACCGGCCAAGTCGCGTACGTTTGGACGTTAAGGGTACAAAAGGTGCGGTTGAGGAAGTCAAGGTTGGTGGTCCATCGGTGCTTGTGGCCAGAGGAGAGGTGATAGTTTAGGTGAACCGATTTGATCTCATCATCATCGGCGCTGGACCCGCTGGTCTTTCAGCAGCCGAGGCAGCGGCCAACGAAG
>QHXL01000368.1 GCA_003222935.1 Acidobacteriota bacterium | reverse complement strand
TTGAAACCGTTACCGGGACGAAGTTTGAGTTCAAACAGGTCAACTCCTCCAACCCGGCGCTCACCGACACGCGAATCCAGAAAGCTATCGACGAAACCGCAAAACAATTAGGACTCACGACCAAGCTCATGCCGAGTGGAGCGGGTCACGACGCGCAAGAGATCGCAGACATCTGTCCGGTCGGAATGATCTTCGTGCCGAGTCGCGACGGAATTAGTCATAGTCCACGCGAGTTTTCAAAACCGGCAGATATTACAAACGGCGCCAACGTGCTGCTACATTCAATTCTCAAACTTGACGCGATGCCTTCAATATAAGCGACTGAATTGATGCATCAACACCTCGCACCTAACGACATCATTTCTCACTACCGCATTGTCTCGAAGATTGGTGCCGGCGGAATGGGTGAAGTCTATCTTGCTCACGACACCAAGCTTGATCGCAATGTTGCACTCAAGATTCTTCCACTTGAAGTGGCCGCGGATCAAACACGCATGCGACGTTTTGTCCAGGAAGCAAAGGCAGCTTCAGCTCTCAATCATCCGCATATCATCACGATTCACGAGATAGACCGGTTCAATTCCATCAACTTCATCGCCACCGAGTTTATCGACGGCGACACTTTGCGAGATCGCATGAAGGCGAATCTCACGTTTTCAGAGATCCTGGAGATCGCGATCCAGACGGCGAGCGCGCTCTCCGCGGCACATTCCGCGGGTATCATTCACCGCGACATCAAACCTGAAAACGTAATGATCAGGCGCGATGGTTACATCAAGGTTCTCGATTTTGGTCTCGCTAAATTAGCCGAACAACACGGTTCCGTTACCGACGCCGACGCCCAAACCAAACCCATGATCAACACTGACGCGGGAACAGTGATGGGTACGGCTGTTTACATGTCGCCGGAACAAGCGAAGGGCGTGAAGCTTGATGAGCGGACCGACCTTTGGAGTCTCGGTGTGGTGCTTTACGAAATGATTACCCGGCGTGTGCCATTTCTCGGTCAGACTTCTACGGAAACGATTTCATTAGTGCTACAGAAAGAACCTCCATCGCTCACGCGTTATGCACCCGAAACACCAGGTGAGTTGGAACGCATCGTCAACAAGGCCCTCACTAAAAACTGCGAGGAGCGTTATCAGTCGGCCAAAGACCTGCTCATCGATCTGCGCAAGCTGAAACGCAAGTTAGACGTTGATGCTGAAATCGATCGCACTGGCTCCGCAGCCTTTACTAACCCTGACAAAACTCCACCCTCGACGTCCGCAGGACTAGCTGCCAACACCAGGCTCTCCAGTGCGGAGTACATTTACACCGGAATCAAGCAGCACAAAGTGGCGGCGATGGTTACTGCTTTGGTCTTCGTTCTCGCAGCAGCGGGATTGACTGCCTACCTGCGCGGACGAGATGCAGGTGCTGCTATTGATTCGATCGCTGTGTTGCCATTCGAGAACCGAAGCGCTGACGCCGATGCTGATTACATTTCTGACGGCCTGTCGGAATCACTGATTTATCGACTAACGCAGTTGCCAAACTTAAGAGTGACTCCAACCAGCGTGGTCCAAAGCTATAAAGGCAAGCCCGTAGACACAGTCAAGGCAGGAAACGAGCTTGGCGTCAGCGCAGTGCTCTCGGGAAGGATCACACGACGTGGGGACAAGCTGACGATCAGTGCCGAACTCGTTGATGTTCGGAACAATAAACTGCTCTGGGGAGAACAGTACGACCGCAAGATGTCAGACTTTTTGGCGACACAGCGCGAAATTGCGCGAGAGATTGTCGAGAAATTGAGGCTCAAAGTTTCGGGCGACGAGCGAGGTATCGCTAAGCACTTCACCGAAAGTAACGAGGCCTATCAGCTTTATCTAAGGGGAAGATTCTACTGGGCCAAGCGAACTGAGGAGGGGATGCAAAAATCACTTGACTACTATCAGCAGTCGATAGAAAAGGATCCTAAGTTCGCACTTGCTTACAGTGGTCTGGCTGATGCTTACGCTCTATTGGGCGCTCCCGACGCAACGGGCGCGATGGCGCCTGAAGATGCAATGCCAAAGGCAAAGGCAGCTGCGCTAAAAGCTTTGGAGCTTGACGACAGTCTCGCTGAGCCTCATGTCTCACTGGCCCACATGACATATTATTACGAACACGACTTCGTAACTGCAGAGGCCGAATACAAACGGGCCATCGAACTCAATCCCAACTATCCGGTCGCTCCCCAGTGGTACTCTGTTTACTTGATGTCTGCCGGGAGATTCGATGAGGCGTTGGCTCAAATCAAACGCGCACAGGAACTGGATCCACTCTCCCTTCCAATTAACATGACCGTGGGGTGGGTGCAATTAACTGCGCGACGAACTGATGAGAGCATCGTGCAGTTACGCAAGACGTTGGAGATGGACCCGAACTTTGTGCTTACACGGCACCGTTTGGGTATGGCGTATGAACAGCAGGGCAAATATGAGGAAGCGATCGGCGAGTTCAAGCGAGTCGTGGATATGACATCTCGAAAACCGATAGGGTTAACAGCCCTGGCCCATGCGTACGCAATGTCGGGGAAACGTGCGGAGGCGCAAAAGATTCTTAATGAAGTGTTGGAGCAGGCGAAGACTCACTTCGTGTCGCCAGCGTCCATTGCAATGATCTATGCGGCTCTCGGTGACAAAGAGCAAGCGTTTGCATCGCTTGAAAAGGCGGAGAAGATCCGCGACGGAATTATCGTGAGACTAAAAGTTGACTCGAGATACGACAACCTCAGATCAGATCCACGTTACGAGGGTCTATTGAAGAGAATAGGATTGAAGTAATCAGTCACAACTAACACCACTAAGAGGCGGTGCAAAACCGAAATATCATCCTCAGATTACGCAGATGACGCAGATGGAAAAATGTAGTTGGTTTGATTAACCGTTTGTAAGAATGTGCCTAATCGGTCTTATCTGTGGATAGGCTGTTTTTGGTCGCTTCGTCTAAGGGCGACCAGTACTCTACAGTGCGTGATCGGCGGGCATGTCCTTTCCAGACCACAACTTTCTGGCCGTCCAGTCCAACTCAGGTCCAGCCCAGAAGTCATCCGTCACAGCCAAACCCAACGGCAGTAGACCAACGGCGCAGAGGTAGAGGCTGCCGGTGGAAATGTAGCGCTCCCCAAGGCTCGGTTGATGACCGCAGAACCCGATGGTCAGCCAACCGTCTTTGTCGAATGTTCCTGGTGCTTCGAGCATGCGACGGATAACTGCTGTCAAAGCCGATCTCACTTGCGAGGCCTCCAGTTCAGTTGGCAATTGACGCATTAAGGCTAACTGTCCGAGGAGTTGAAATGCGCCGAATCTGTAAGTAATCGATCGACCTACGCCTGGGAATGTTCCTTCCGGTGAGATCATTCGCTCTTGTATGACGGCGTAACGACGCGCCCTCGTCAACACCTTTTGATAAGACTCATTCCATGCAGTTACCTGCTTCGACACCACACTGAGCACGTCAATGAGCATTGGCTGAATCACAAAGCTGTTGTAGTAATCCCAGTGAAAGTCTGGACCGTCGCCGTAGGTGCCGTCGCCTTTGTACCACTGCTCATGTTGACGAACGGCATAGTCGACGCGCATCTGGTCCCACTGTTCACCAAACGAAGCGAGCGCGGCCTCAATCATCGCGCTAAACATCAGCCAGTTGTTGAAGCCTGGCTTAATCGCTCGCGTTGCTCTCAATGCGTTAATCACATTCGATTTTGTGCGAGCGTCGAGTTTGGTCCATAGTGAGTTGGGTGCACGCAGAATCGCCTGGGCA
>QHXL01000695.1 GCA_003222935.1 Acidobacteriota bacterium | reverse complement strand
CAGGCTGATGATGGTGCTTCCTGGTTCTGCGTTGCACGTCGAGCCAGCTCGAGTGCTTCCTTTGGATTTCCACCTCGTAGACGTAGTTCAGAAAGCATTCTCAGTGCGATGTTATCGTTTGGATCTATAGCGAGTGCTTGCTGAAAAACTGACGCGGCATCGCTATCTCGCTCTTGTCTCATTAGCAATGAGCCGAGAGCTGAATAAGGTAGCGACCAGTTTTTCTTTAGTTGGATTGCCTGCCGGAAAGACTTCTCCGCTTCTTCAAGTCGCGCCAATGAGACCAGGACATTGCCGCGTTGAAACTCTGCCTCAGGAAATTCAGGTCGAACCTTTAGTGCCTGGTTGTAGTAGTCGAGCGCCTTCTCGAATTCCCCGCGACCATGTGCTCCCTGACCCCGTTCGAAGAGCTTGATCGGATCTGCAGCCGCGTCCCCGAACTCGTCGGTTTGTGCCGTGGCCGTCAGCGACAGTAAGCCGGCGAGAAGCAAAAATAGCAGACTCGTCAGCAAGGATTTTGTGAAGGACAACAATCGAGATTCAGTCACTGAGTTTGAGAAACTGAGCCACGTAATGTGGTTAATGATCCTATCCGGGGATGGCTCGAATGGTAGCATGGCGTAACTCGCTGCGTCCAAAATCAACTTGCTCAAGTAAGTGCAACTCGTTGAGTCAGATGCTGGTTGCACGTCCGTTGATGCATGAGCTACCATGCGTTTCACCCAAGTGCAAAAATCTCAACGAGAAAAGAACAAGAACTAAAGTGTCGGTCTGCTCACAATCAGCCACAAACGTTAATGAAGAATCGGTCGGCCTTCGTGAAATTGTGGTCGATGCCGCCGTGCTCTCCAAAGAACAAAGTCTGCGAAAGTTGTTGTTGCCTACTCCGGCGGGGTCGACAGCAGTTATGTCGCCTTTGTGGCGAACGAGGAGCTCGGCGAGAAAGCGATTTGTGTGACCGGAGAATCGGCGAGTCTGCCGGTCTACCAACGGACAGAAATCGATCGAATCGTTAACGAGTTTGGCTTTCACCACGAAATAATCGAGACGGCCGAAGTCCAAAATCCACAGTATCAAGCTAACGACGGCAATCGTTGTTATTTTTGCAAGGACGAGTTGTATAGCAAACTTGAAGAGATTGCGTCCGAACGAACCGTTATGCACATCGTCGATGGCTCGACAGTTGATGACCTTAACGACTATCGACCGGGTCGCAAGGCCGCAGCAGAACATTCAGTGAGAAGTCCGCTCATTGAGGTTGGTCTAAACAAAGCGGAAGTGCGACAGTTGAGCAGAAGAGTCAATCTGCCTACGTGGAACAAACCGGCGAGCCCCTGTTTGTCTTCGCGTATTGCGTATGGAACGACAGTGACGATCGAAAGATTGCGGAAAGTAGATAGCGGGGAAGAGATCCTCCGTGAGTTTGGATTCAGAGAGTTCAGAGTTCGTCATCATGACTCATTGGTACGTCTAGAGATATCTCCAGCTGAAATGGATCTCGCCCTGAAACGTGAAGTTGTTGATCAACTTGCGAAACGATTTCGTGAGCTTGGTTTTAAATACGTAACTCTTGATCTCCAGGGCTACCGTTCCGGCTCGATGAACGAGGCCTTGAACCAGACTGATGACTAGCTTTAATAATTCAGAGACTTAGTTTGTCTTCTTCTTATTAATTTTGTTCTGCGGTCCACTTTAACCGCAGCATGGAGATGCTCAATGGCAAGCATGTATAGCACGATATACGTTGACGATATTCGGGAGATTAAAGAGCAGAATCCTTTCGAGTCAATGATGTCGCGTTTTGATCGCGCCGCGCAGTTGCTCGATCTCGATCCTGCGAGTGCCGAATCGCGAACTAAAAGTTTATATACCAACCCGCATGGACTCTGGTCGCATTCAGGTATTTGAGGGATTTCGAGTCCAGCACAATTTCGCAAGAGGTCCGGCAAAAGGTGGGATTCGATATGCGCCTGACGTGAATCTTGATGAAGTGAGAGCCCTGGCGGCATGGATGACCTGGAAGTGCGCTGTTGTGAATGTGCCGTTCGGTGGCGCCAAGGGCGGGATCATTTGTGACCCTCAACAAATGTCCATGGGCGAACTTGAGCGAATGACTCGTAGGTACGCGGCAGAGTTGCTCGATTTTATCGGACCGGAAAAAGACGTCCCTGCTCCGGACATGAACACCAACGAGCAGACGATGGCCTGGATCATGGACACCTACTCGATGCACGCTCGTCACACTGTCACCGCGGTTGTCACCGGCAAGCCGATCGATCTTGGCGGATCGTCGGGCCGACGTGAAG